>NZ_JAXBLV010000239.1:0-27923 GCF_034097035.1 Gemmata algarum | reverse complement strand
GTGCCCTCTGCGGTGAACCCGCTTCTGTTTGCTTGCTTACTGAGCGAGGCCGAGAACCTTGTCCATTTGCGCGGCGATCTTCTTGAGGTGCTCCTCGCCCCCGGCGCCCACCTCAGCGGTGGCCCAGCCGTCGTAGCCGATCTCGCCTAAGGCCGCGAGCACGTCCGGCCAGTTCTCGTCGCCCTCGCCGATCGCCACCCACTCCTTCGACTTGCTGTACCCCTTGAAGTCGAACTTCAGCATCCGCTTGCCGAGCTTGCGGATCCAGTCCGCGGGCGGCACCCCGTACTTGATCATGTTCGAGCAGTCGAAGTACGCGCCGACGTACTCGCTCTTGAAGTCGTCGACGTACTGAATCAGTTGCTCGGGCTTGGTGATGAAGTTGTTCCACACCACCTCGATCGCGATTTTCACCTTCAGCTTTTCTGCGAGCGGGAGGACCTTTTTCACCTCCGCTTGCGACCGCTCGTAGCACTGCTGGTAGGTCACGTCCTTGTTCACCACGCCGGGGACAAGGAGCACGGTGTCTGCACCGACCGTTTTGGCGTCTTCCAGCGCCCCCCGCAGGGCGTCGAGCCCCTTCGCGCGGATCTTCTCGTCGGGGTGAGAAAGCGTGTCGCGCCAGTGAACCGAATCGACCACCCCGTGGATGGCGACCCCGGTTTCCTTGCTCGCCTTCACCAGCGCGTCGAGGTCACTGGTGCCGGGGCTGTCGATCTCGACGCCCTGAAAGCCGCACCTCTTGGCCAGTTCCAGGCGTGCCAGGTGGGTACCGCCCTCGAGCCGAACCATCCCGTACTTGACGGCCTTCTTAAGCTTCGGCTTCTTGACTTCGGCGCCGCACAGATACGGACCGGTGAGTGCGGCGGCGGCGGCCGCGGTGGTGCGCAGGAAGTCGCGGCGCCCGAGCGGACGGTTCATTTGAGTTGCCCTCGGCGAGTGAAGGGAGGGCGTCCGTTCCGGTGTTGCGGCGGCGGGCGAGTTTCCGGAGCCGCGCCGGCGCTCCGCGCCGGTTCCGCGAATTGTTACGGTTGCGCGAAAAAGACGCAAGGGTTCGGTCGTGAGAAAAATGATCCGCGGCCGGAATGTCTACGAGCCGTTACGCACGCCATTCCACAGTCGCGGATTGCCCGGGCGCCTCTTCCACTTCCACGCGAAGGACTTCGGGCGTAAAGTTCTCGTTCGTCCTGAGCGACTCCCACAACCGGCCTGCGATGTACCGCGCGATCAGTTCCGCCGTGGTGTTTTCGATCGGTAGCAAGATACAGTCGCCGCGCGGGAACTGCCACTCGCGGTCCTCGTACCGCACCTGCACGCACTTGGGAGTGGGGGCGACGCTGATGACCGGGTTGTTGGTCGCCAGCAGCATATGGTGGTCGAGTTCGTCGGTGATCTCCTTCGTCCGCTTCTTGAGCGCGATGAAGTCGAACACGTAGAAGTCATCGGGGAGCAGCGGCCCCTCGACCTCGACGGCACAGCGGTAGTTGTGCCCGTGGAGCCGCTCGCACTGGTGCCCGCGGTAGCTGATGAAGTGCCCGCAGCAGAACACGAGGTGGTCTTTCGTGACGCGGACTTTGAACCGCTCGGTCGGCATGGTTACAACCAGTCGGAGACGTTCCACCGGAACGGGGCGGAAGGAGTCACCATATTCTCCCGCAACGCGACGAACAGGCAAGCGGTGATGAGGTCGGCCGTCGTACCGGGATTGAGCCTGTTCCCGTCGCTCCTCAGGTGCCGGTCGAGCGCGACGCCCGCGGCGCGGCCGGCGGGGGTTTCGAGCCCGCCAAGCGCGAGCGCCGCCTGCGCCCGGCGCTGAACGTCTTCCGCGACCGCCGCGCCGTTCTTCCGCGCGATGAGCGAATCCGGGTGGGCCGCGAGCCAGCGCAGTTGCGAATCGACGATCGCCGCTTCGACGCGACCGAACTTGGCGAACGCCGCGGTGAACGCGGGCACGCCGAAGTCGAACACGTCCGCAAACCCGTTGGCGTACTGCCGCGCGATCATGTCGCGGTCGGCGGCCAGTGACATGGCTTCGAGCAGCGTCACCGCCGGTTCAGCGCGCACGTCCTGTTCCGGTGCGTCGCCGAGCCCGCCGGGGTTCGCGAGTCGGATCGCCTCATACACGAGTTTCGTATCGTCCGCCGTTAGCCCTTTGAGGATGTCGGGAACGTGTGCCCCGGGGCGCATTCCGTTCCATTCCGCGGCGAGCGGAGCGAGCAAGAGGACGATGCCCAGGTTCGTGTTCTGGCCGACGACCGCCTGTGTGCGTTCCACGGCGTCGAAGACCGTAGCCCCGACGGACCGGTTGCCGGCGCGTTGAAGAACTGGCCCGATCGCTGCTCCGCTGAGCAGGAAATCGGTGAGGGTCGTGTTCGCGAAGTCGGCGCCCCGATGAACGTTCCCGACCTTGCGGGCGCAGGCTTCCCAGATGCAAGCCGTTTGTGCCAACTCGCCCGTTGTGAAATCGATCACGTCACCTCTCGGTCACGAACCGCACCACTTCCTTCGCCACATCCACGCCGCACGCGGACGCGAGCGCCTTCCACCCAGGAACCGCGTTCACCTCGATCACGAACAGCTCGCCGTTCGGCCCCGGAAGCAGGTCCACGCCCGCGACCGGGCAACCGACCGCCCGGGCCGCCCGCAACGCGAGAGCGGCTTCGGCTGCGCTCAGCGACACACGCTCGGCCGTTCCGCCCTGGGCCACATTGGTGCGCCAGTCGGCACCGGCCGTGCGCCGCATGCTCGCGATCACGCGGTCTCCCAAAACGAACGCGCGCAGGTCCCAGCCCGGGTGCCGGATGAACTGTTGAAGGTAAATCACCTGGCCCGTTTGCTCCAGCACGCGGAACGTGCGCCACGCGGTTTCGGGGTCGGTGATCCGGCACATCCCGCGCCCCTCCGACCCGAACAGCGGTTTCAGCACCACGTCGCCCCCGAGCGCGGCGAACTGCGCCAGCGCGTCGTCGCTGCGCTGGCACACGGCCGTCGGAGGCGTGTCGATCCCCGCCCGCGCGAGCCGGGCGGTGGTGAGGTACTTATCGACGCACACCTCCACCGCTCTGGGCGGGTTCAGGACCGGTACGCCGCGGGCCGCGCACTCGTGCAACAGGTCCATACGGAAGACGACCTGTTCCAGCGACCCGGCGGGCATCGTGCGCACTAAAAGGGCGTCGCATTCCGATAGCGGGGCGCGCCCGGCGTTCACGCTCGCCGAAAGGGCGCGGAAGTCGAGCGGCGTGACGGTATGCCCGAGTTCGGCGGCAGCACGGACGAGGTCCTGCACGTGCCAGCCGGTGCCGCCGGAGAGAATCGCGATGTTCATTCGCCCAGCCCGAACGATCGCCGCAACAGGCCCGGCTCGACGCCGCCGAACCGGTGGCACCGGCCGGTCTTCAGGTTGCGGAACTCCACTTCCGCCGGCGAGAACAGCAGCGGATCGATCTGGTAGAAGTCACCCTTGTAGTGCGTAAACACATCCGCGAACGGCTTCCCGTGGTCCTTCGATGACGACGACGGCACCTTCGGCCCCATCCGTTCGAGCACCTCGTCGTCGGCGCGGACCCAAAGCGTAACCTTCGCGCCGTACAGGATCGCGTCGTTGGTGCGGCCCATCGCCTGAACGAAGTCCGGCGTGGTGGGCGGCAGCGGCGCGACCCCGTACCCGCTGACGATCTGGTTCACATCGAACTGGAGTTCGTGGAGCTTGTGCAGCGCCGTCTCCACCGACCGCGCGACGATCTGCGTGGTGCCCGCGAGGCTCTGCGTCGGGGCCACCAGCAGCGTCAGGTGCTCGGCCACGAGCGGCAGTTTCGCGACGATGCTGGCGACCACCTCGTCGGTCGGGTGGCGGTCGGTTTCGAGCACGCCGACCGCGAACGGCGCCTCCTCCTTACCCGCGATGTGCTGGAAGATCTCCTCGCGCGCCGACAGCGCGCGCATCGGCCCGGAGCCGTTCGCGTAGAACTTGCCGACCTTCACCTGCCAGCCGGCGTACTGCGACGCCAGGCACGCGCGCACCGGGTCGTCCGTCGTGACCTGAACGGCCGGCCCGCCGAGTTCGGGAATAGGGCACGGGACATACTCGACTTCGCCCGCCTCGCCCAGGCAGACCCGCGCCATCAGCAGCCCGGCCGCGAGGCTACCGGTGACCGCCCCGCCGCAATCGATGACCCGCGCCCCGGCCACCTTGGCGACGTGAACGCGGAGCCGGGCGGCGTTGCGCTCGGCTTCGTCCGCGAGGAGTTGCGCGCGCTCGTTGAGGGTCATAGGGAGTGCTCCGCGAAGAGGCGATCGAGTTCCGCAGCCTGTGATCTTAACTGCTCGCGCACGTCTGCGGGCGTGCTTCCCGTCGCGAAAAAAGTGAGCACCGGCCACCCGGGTTGGATCGCACTGCCCGGGTCGGGAATGTCGGCGAACCCCGGCAGCCGCCACGGGTCGAAGGCGCCCGCGAGGTCTGCGTCCCACGGCCCCGCGTTCGGAAAGGTAATCGCGTGCGGGGCGTAGTAGATCGCTTTCCCAACGGGCGCACAGCCCCGCGGCGGCGTGACGAAATGAAAGCGGGTGGGGTTCGAGGAAAAACAATCGCGGTGAGTCGGCATGATCGCGGACCGCGTCGCTAACTCGATCACCTCGATCGCCGCGGTATAACGCGGGTTGACCTCGACCGGGTGCGAGGACTCAGAGCGTTGAACGAAGTCGAGCCCCCAGCAGCCGCGGACGCCGATGGTCCGGTTGGCATCGAGCGCGTTGATCCAGAGGGTCGCGCGTTGGGGCAGTTCGACCGGGCCGACGTTGCCACAATACGCGAACGGCTGGGCGTGCAGCCACGGTTCGCCGATGAGCTGTTGCGTGACGCCGAACAGTTCGGTTCCGTCCGGCCAAAACGGCATCTCGTTCAGATCGCTCACGAACACCGCGGACATCGGCACGCCTTCGACCCACTCCTGAAAGTAGTGCCGGTCGGAATTCGCTTCGCCCGGTTCCGCGAAGCGAATCCCGATCCCGCCACCGGACGCAAACGGCTTGCGGAGCCACCGGCCTTCGGTCGGGCACGGTTCACCGCGCGGAACCAGACGCGGGGGCTCGAACCGGGCACGCTGGAGTATCGGGAACAGTTCAAACGGATCGCGAGCGCGGGCCAACACCTCGGGCGGGTTCCCCCACAGCTCGCGCGATTCGGCGAGCCGGGCAACCACATGCGGGTGATTTTCCAGACCGCCGGTGTAGAGCACCGGCCCCGGAGGGAATTGCATCGCAAGTTCGGGAAGCGCGTCCGGATAACCGCCCGGCGGGCAGACGCCGCACGCGGAAACGACCCGTTTTAGGTCGCGGTCGGCGAACTGGTCAAGTGCCCAAATAAAACGGCTGTGAAGCCCGGCATCGCGAGCGACGGGCGGCGAGGCGAGAGTACAAACGCCCGCGCGGGCCAGCGAATGAACTGCCGCCCGCGCGCTCGAACCGACAACGCCAACAATACCGGTCACCGGTCCGCCACCGGGGTCGGCAGGCCGAAGAACCGCCGCAGGGCCTGAAGCTCGGGGATAATCATCACCCGCATCACGTCCGCGTAGTCGTCGGTCCACGCGTCCACGCCGTTCAGCTTCACGACCGGGCGGAACCCGTACCCGGTTTCCGCGTGCAGCGCGTCCATGAGGGTTGTGAACGGCCCGTTCCGCCGGATCAGGCCCGCGAACCGCTGCGCCTGCGCGTCGCCGGTTCGCTTGTCCAGGTAGTCCAGGACGGTTTCCTGCTGCTTCGTGAGCGCCTTGTCCAGCAACGGCCCCAGTTCGGGGTACTTCACCCGGACGATGCGGATGAGCTGCTCGCTCTGACTGTACTCGCCCATCATGTCGCCGAGTTCGGACGCGATGCGGTCGCCCAGGTGTTCGCGCTTGCGGGCCAGCGCGACCCAGCTCGATGCCGTCTTCCCGGGCCGCCCCTCGGCGTTGTCGTTCCACACGCGGGCCACGAGGTTGTGGTGCTCGGCGATGGCCGCGACCACCGGCTCCAGTTGCACGAACTTGTTCGAGATGTGCAGCGCCAGAATGCCGTCGTCGGTGAGCCGTTCGAGGTACAGGGCGACCGCCTCGTTGGTCAGCAGGTGGACCGGGATCGAGTCCGAGCTGAACGCGTCCACCAGTAGCAGCGCGTACTTGCGGTCGGTGTCCTCCTTGAGCTTCAGGCGGGCGTCACCCATCCGGAAATCGATGTCGGCGCCGCGCTTGCGGGCGTCGTCAACGTAGGTGAACGGCCCCATGAGCGGCGCGACGGGCGCCGGTGCGGGCGCCACCTCGTGTTGCGTCACAGGGGCAGTGCCAGCAGGACGGGTCCGCGCCGCTTCGTCGTACTCCTCCTGGGTGTAGACGATGACCCCGCGGTCCTTCATGGGCTCTTTAATTGGCTCTTTACCGGTGAGGCGGTTCTTCAGCTCCGCTTCGTACTCGTCCGGGGTGAAAATGCGGGCGCCCAGGCGCTCCGCGTCCTTCCGCACGTCCGGGTCCGCGGTCGGGGCGGCACCCCGCTCACGCAGCGCCGTTTCGTAATCCTGTTTGGTGCGGAGCGTGTACATGGCCCCGAGCCGCTCCAGCCTCTTGCGCACCTCGTCGTCGAGCGGACCAGTTCCAAAGGCCCTCAGCTTCTTCTTGTACTCTTCCCAGGCCTTCTGTCCCTTCTCGTGTTCCGCGCGTGCCCGATCGTACTCCTCCTGGGTCAGAATGCGGGCGCCCAGTTTTTCCACCTTGGCGCGTACGTCCGGGTCAGCGATCGGCGCGGAGCCGCGCTCCTTCAGGTCGCTCTCGTTCATGACCTTCCAGGGCGTTTCGACGATCCGCCGCACCGCCGGGTCGATCTCGTAGAACGTGAGCTTCTGGCCGGCGCCGACGTAGCAGGAGGCGCTACCGGTGCCGAGGCCGACCATCGCCACCGGCGCGTTCGCGTCGGCACCGCCCTTGCGGGTACGCAGCTCCTGGAACATCGCCCCGACCGGCCCGCTCCGGTGGTAGTACGTCAGCGGCTCTTCGCGCGGGTTAAAACGGAGCTGCGTGCCGAACACCGCAACGTTGTCCCACGGGTTCAGCGCGGTGAGCCGCTGGAACTCGTCCGCCCAGTGTGGGCGGAACGTCTCGTTGATCTGCGTGCCGTGCAGCGTGGTACCGTGGACGAGCCGGGTCTGGTTCCCGCGCTGCTCCACCTTCAGAATGCCGAAGAAGCTCCGCTCGGTGTAGACCACCCGCCCCTCATCGCTGGCCTCGTCGCGGAACGTGCTGATGCCCAGGATCGCCGCCACGCACAGGGTGAACCGGAGCGGCCGGTCCACGAAGAAGAAGCACACCATCACCGGGACGGCGTACACGAAGATGTTGTGGACCATGCTGGCGCTGTCGAGCGCCAGGGTGCTCGCGATGCTCCGCACGGCCCGGTTGTACCAGTCGAACTGGCTGAACTTCAGCATCTGCCAGAACACCAGACCGATCAGCACTGGCACCGCCACATCGAGCGCCAGAGCGACACGCCGGTTCTGATCGATCTGCCGGAAGAGCCACCGGCCGGCAACCGCGAACGGGGAAGCCACCGCCGCGGACATGCCCATATCGAGCGCGGTTTTGGCATCCGCATCCATCGGCTTCTGGTTCGGAACTTCCCCCTCGGACGAGTTCAGCCGCGGCACCATGAGGCACGCGACCAGCAGCACCAGTTTGTACTCGTAGTCCTGCGCGAACACGAGCGGAGCGACCAGCGAGTTGAAGATTCCGCCGAGCACGCCGCCGAGCGACATGATGAGGAAGTACGTCGTCAGGTACTGCGGGCTCGGCCGGTCGCGCGCCAGTTCGTAATGGCACATGAGCGCCGCCGTGAAGAACGTCACGAGGTGCAGCAAAAGGCTGATGCCGACCCGGTTGCCGATCACGCCCGACGTGATCGAGAACACGAGGAGCAGGATCATCACCGGGGCCAGGTTCCCGATCAGCAGCCGGAACCACGGCGGCACCCGGCCGAACGCGATGATGAACGTAACCAGGTACAGCGCCAGCGGCCCGACCCACAGCAGCGGGATGCTGGCGATGTCGGTGGTCATGTGGAACGTGACCCCGAGCATGAGGCTGCTCGGAACGAACGCGAGGGCGGTCCACTTCGCCATCCGGCCCCACGACGGCGGTTGCTCGACCGGCGCTGGGGCGACCTTCGCGCCAGCCGCCCCACCCGGGGCCACCCCGAGCGGGTTCACCGCCGCCTTTCCGCACGCGACGATCAGCGCCGCGAGGCCGACGAACCCGACCGCCCACACCCACGTCTGCCCGCCCTGGGTCAGGTTCGGCTCGATGAAGAGCGGGTAGCCGAGCAGCGAGATCAGGCTGCCGAAGTTGCTCGCGGCGTACAGGAAGTACGGGTCACGGGCCGACGGGTGCCCGGTGTAGGTGAACCACTTCTGGAGCAGCGTCGCGGTGGTGGAGCACACGAAGAACGGTATCCCGATCGCCACGGTCATGATCGCCAAAACGCTTAGCACCGGGCTGGAGTCGCCCGACGGGGCCAGCGCCTCGACCACGGCAATGGGCGTGTGCTTCGCGCTGAACAGCGCGGCCAGCACGAACACCACGACCGGCAGCGACAGGACCGCGCAGTGAACGACCCATTGCTTCTTGTGGTCCTTCTGACGCGTCAGCCGGTCGGCGTAGAGGTAGCCGAGCAGCAGCAGCGCCTGGAAGAACACCATGCAGCCGTTCCACACCGCCGGGCTGCCGCCCAGCAGGGGCAGCACCGCCTTGGCGACCATCGGCTGAACCATGAACAGCAGTGACGCGCTCACGAACATCGTGACGGCGAACAGCAGCGGCACGGGTTACTACTCCGGGTTCGACGGGGCGCGGGCAAGGTTCCTCGAAGTGTATCGAACCCGCGAAGGGGCGAGTAGTTTCGTGTTCATGAGAAGCACGAGAGGGGGTTGCCGAGGCTCGGAAGCCGAAAGTCGGGCTGCATCCGGCGCACGGCCCGTGAAATCGCGGCCAGCCTGCCCCGCATAACGCTGCCGCGCGTGTTCGCACCGGCGTGCCCACAGGAAAGCCTTAACAAAGGGCGCCGCGCCCAGGTATCCGTTGCCGCCTATTGTTTACGCCCGGGCCGAGCGCCGGCTGCGCCTTTTGACGGCCGTGCAGTTGCAACATGTCCGTTCACGTGCCAAGGTCACTCCAGAAGAGTCGCAAGTCGGCCGACTCGAAAACCTTAACTGAGGGGCTCATGCGAATCGTTCTGGGTTGCGCGGCGGCGCTGGCGGTGTGCGGGTGGGCGCGCGCAGACGACAAGGACGACAAGATCGACGCCAAACACTTGGTCGGCAAGTGGACAACCGAGAACAAGGAACTCGGCGCCAAGATGGTGGTGGACTTCGCGAAGAGCGGTAAGCTGACCATCACGGTGAAGGCGAAGGGCGAAAAAGACGTACAGATCAAGGGCACCTACAAGCTGACCGGGAACCAACTGGTCATGACGATGGAAGGCGGGGGCAAAGAGCACAAGGAAACGCTGACCGTTCTGGAACTGGACGAAGACGACCTTGTGACCAAGGACGCCAAGGGCAACAAGGACACTTATAAACGCGTTGAAGAGGACGACAAGTAAACCGTATACCGCCCGATGTGTTGACAACTCGCGAGCACATTCAGAGTGACCGGCGCCCGTTGCGATGCCGGTCACTTCGCATTTCTCGGGTTTGCGTGCCACCGCCACCCGGTGCCATTCAGACCGATTGTGCCGGGACCACTCGGCGCAGCACTGCGAAATGCGGCGACGGAACCGGTTCAAATCAATCCGCCGGGTTACTTTCGGATGGTGCGCAGGTTGATGGGCGGCACCAGGATAGACACGAATTCCTTCCCCTTCTTGCCGATCATCTCCCCGCAGTTGATGTACTTGAACAGGTTGCTCTTCACCTTGCCGCGCACCAGCTTGCGGAACCGTTGCAGGTCTTGTTCGATTTTCTGTCACACGGCGAATCGTGCCTCGGGGTTGTGTGGCGCCTCGGTTTCGGCGCGTGCCAGCGCGGCCGCGTACAGGAATCGTACCAGACGAACGGGAGCCGGGAGAAGCCAAACAGGTTGTCCGGTGAAGGGGCGGCGCGAAATCCGCCCGGAGACGGCGCCCCCTCAAACGGCCCGGCAGCGCCGGACTACCGTCGCGGGCCGTTGGTCGTCCGCGCCCGCGTCTCGCGCCGGCCCCGCAGGCCGGGAGCGAAGCCGGCCGCCAGATCACATCATCTCGCAAATCGATATCGCACATGCTGTTACGACTCCAGACCGTGCATTCCTGTGGCGGCGTCCGGCCGGGCTCACGTTCCACAACTGCGGATTGTGCGGGCGATTCGTGGGGAGCGGAACGGGTAGCGGATGGGTAGCGATCCGCCCGTTTTCCGCCCGCGGTTGTCCCGTCGGCCCCAAGTCCGGGGGCACTGTCCCCCCCCGTTACACCTCGAAGCCCGCGACGCCCGACGCGAGCCCGTCAACGAACGCCGCCCCCTATGGTACTGATGGCACGAATGGATAACGGGCACGCGCGCCGGTGACCGGCTCCGGGTCATCTTCAACCCAATTCCAATCGGTTCGAGTTGGTGCTGCGCTCCGGTGCCGACACGTCTCAACCGGATCGCGGAGGGATGAGACCACTAAACCGGACCGCCGCATCACTACGGCCGGGATCAGTCCAGCGCAACGACTTCTCCCTTGTCGGGAGTAACCGCACCCCAGAACGTCGCCTCACTGACGCTCTGACCGACGAACCGCACGCTCCCGTCGGCGAAACCGCACAAGATGCCGCCCGGCAGGGACGACTGCGGAATCTGCGGGTCGCACTGGTCCGGCGCCGGCCGAACTTGAAACGTGAGCGGCACACTCCCAACGGAAACCGAGCCGCCAGGACCGAACGAGGTCCGTGGCGAAACGTCCTGGAACATCGGCACGTCCGCGAACGCCGCCCGGCGCGTCATCGACGTGGACGGGCACGGGACGACTTGCCCCCTCGTACCCCCTGACGGGAATTCAAGGCACTGCGATGCGAGGTGCCACCAGTCGAACCGCGATGCCCCACAAAAGCCGTAGTGCTCGGTGGCAGCTATGGTTGATGCCAAGCCATCGGGCACAGACTCGGGCACGCGCCGACCCGAATACACGAGCGGGTTAAACGCGAGGCTCGTGGCCGTCTCCTGAATCGGCGGTTGGATGAGCCACGGCCTGGGCTCCGGTTCCGGAATCGGCAGGAGCAGTGATGGGTCCGAACGCAATCGAATCAGCTTCGGAGGGTGGCGGGAGTCTGCGCCCGCTTCGAGGTGGGGAGAAAGAGCACACACCACCGACACTGGCACGATCGGCCCGGGATTGCCGTTGACATTCGCCCACCGGTCGCCGCTGGTGCCCGCGTAGTTGTGGGAGGCGAGGAGCACCTGCTTGAACGCATTGGCATTTTCCATCCGCTGGGCAGCAGCACGCACCTTTTGGACGGCCGGTAGCAGGAGCCCCAACAGGACCGCCAGGATGCCGATCACAACGAGCACTTCGATCAGCGTGAACGCACGGCGCAACCGGAACGTCATCGTCATCCTTTACTCTCCCGCGCACGAACGGCCTCGCTCACCGGCTAGCGCGGGGTCGCCGTAAGTCCTGTGTTTCATGGCCCTGGCGGCGGACGTAAGTCCTGATTCTTCGTCGGCTCAAGGCCGTGAGAAACAGCACTTGCAGCGTCCCTGCGCTGTCGTACTAATCAATTGAAACGCACGTCGCAATAGCGGTCGGCCCCGCCATACTGGGGCAAGGCGTCGCAACGCCGCTTTCGGGGCAGCTCAGAAGTGAGTCCTGGCCCGGAGTGTGGTCCGCTCGCTCCGCGAGCGGTTGCAACCTCGTGCCGAGAGCGCGGGGTGTAGCGCTGCCAGTACCCGAAGCACCGCTCGCGGAGCGAGCGGACCACACTCCGGGCCACGACTCAGAAATGCAACGAGCCCCGGTGCCTTCTGAGGAAGGCACCGGGGCTCGTGTATTCGCGCCGCCGGGGAGTGGAAGGATGGGGGTGCCCTGAGCCGCACCCTCCAATGCTTATGGCTGCTGCTTCCGCCCTGACCAGGTTCACACCTTCAGGTCGGTCAGGCCCCCACCCATCCAAACCCCGGCAGCGGTGTCTCCAAGCCCAAAGTGACAGGTAAAAAGGCGGAACTCGCCGACACTTTGGCCTTTACCTTCGATTCGCCCTTATTTCTTCGGCTGGCCGCGGGCAAAAATGCTCGCGACGAAGTTCAACACGTCGGTGGCGCTAGACTCGTTATAGCCGTAGTTGCGAATGAGTCGAGACTTTACCACATCGATCTTTTCTTGGGTCGCCTTATCCACCACGTTCGAGACCAGCGAGCTGAGCTTGATCGAGTCCTTCTGGTCCTCGAACAGTTTGAGTTCGAGGGCCTTTTGCAGCCGCTCGTTGGTCTTATAGTCGAACTTCTTGCCGTCGATGGCCAGGGCGCCGATGTAGTTCATGATCTCCCGGCGGAAGTCGTCCTTGCGCCCCTCCGGGATGTCGATCTTCTCTTCCACCGACCGCATGAGGCGCTCGTCTGGCTCCTCGTAGTTCCCGGTGTAGCGGTTGCGCACCTTTTCCCGTTGGGTGTACGCGCGGACGTTGTCCATGTAGTTGCCGCACAGGCGGATGAGCGCGTCCTCGTCCGCGGCGATGGCTCGCTGGACCTCGTTCTTCACGATGTCCTCGTACTCCTCGCGCACCACCGAGAGCAGTTCCTTGTAGTGGCGGTACTGGTCCTCGTCCTTGATGAGCGAGTGGTTGCGGAGCCCCTCGTCCAGCTCCTTCATCACCATGAAGGGGTTGATGTTGTCCTCGGTCGGGTGGGCGACCAGCGCGTTCGAGATCTTGTCCTGAATGTACCGGGGGCTAATGCCGAGCATCCCCTCGTGGAGCGCGTCCCGCTTCAGCTCGATGACGTTGTCCTCGGTGAACCCGGGCAGCGTCTTGCCGTTGTACAGCTTCATCTTCTGGAGCACGCTCAGCGAGGCGTGCTTGGGCGGGTTCAGCCGCGTCAGCACCGCCCACATCGCCGCCACCTCGACCGTGTGCGGGGCGATGTGCTTGCCCCGCACCTTGTCCGAGTTGAAGTCCTTCTCGTAGATCTTCACCTCGTCCCGCAGGCGGGTGACGTAGGGGATGTCGATCTTCACCGTCCGGTCCCGCAGCGCCTCCATGAACTCGTTGTTCTGGAGCCGCTTGTACTCGGGCTCGTTGGTGTGGCCGAGGATCACCTCGTCGATGTCCGTCTGCGCGAACTTCTTCGGCTTGATCTTGTGCTCCTGGGACGCCCCCAGCAGGTCGTACAGGAACGCCACGTCCAGCTTCAGCACCTCGATGAACTCGACGATGCCGCGGTTGGCGATGTTCAGCTCGCCGTCGAAGTTGAACGCCCGCGGGTCCGAGTCCGACCCGTACTCCGCGATCTTGCGGTAGTTGATGTCCCCGGTCAGCTCGGTGCTGTCCTGGTTCTTCTCGTCCTTCGGCTGGAACGTGCCGATCCCGATCCGGTCCTTCTCAGAGAGCACCAGCCGGTACACGCGGATCTCGTTGGCGAGCATCTTGAGCCAGTCGCCGTCGTACTTGGCGAGCCGGTTCTTGTACTCGAACCGCGAGTACGGGCTGAGGTCGCCCTTGATCTTGATCTCGTACTGGTGCGGTTTCTTGGACTGGTCGTTGAGCATCGTGAGCACTTGGCCGCGGTGCTCCTCGGGGACGAGTTGCAGCGGCTCGCCGTGCATCGGGTCCTTGGTCCACCCGCTGCCGTCGGCGTTCTTCCAGGAGAAGCTGAACAGTTGGCCCGCGTCGGTGCGGCTGTACTCTTCCAGGCCGCGCTTGAGCAGCCGCGCGATGGTGCTCTTGGCGCTGCCGACCGGGCCGTGCAGCAGGATCACCCGGCGCTCGGTGCCGTAGCCCAGTGCGGCGCTCTTGAACGTGTTCACGAGCTGCATGAGCGAACGGTCGAGGCCGTAGATGCCGTCGCCGTGGCGGCTCGCGAAGTCGGTGAAGAACTTGTAGCGCGGGAGCTTGTCCTTGTTCTCGTACACGTCCTCGACGCCGTGCGACAGAATCATGTCGTACAACCGCTGGTACGCGGTGCGGGTGACGCCCGGGTGCTCCAGCACGATGTTGAGGTAGTCGGTGAACGACCCCTCCCAGTGCAACTTCTTGTACTCGGTGGTGTCGAGCTGGGTCCGCAAGGTATCCAGGATCGCCGTGGCTGTGGCCATGGGTGAAGTTAACCTCCGTGGGCTGGGCGGGGGGAGGCGCCCGCAGGCGCCGCCGGGAACCGCGCCAAAAAGCTGACACCGCTCGGCGGCGCCCCGGTTCGCAGCAAGGGGGCTCGCGCTCGGTTTCTGTGCCCGGTGCAACCCGGAGCGGTCGCGGAACCGTGGCGAGAACGGGAAAGGCCGCACCAGGGCGGCCCGGAGCCGTGAGGCTGGGCGAACGGCTCAGACCAGGGTAACCGGTCCCCCGCCCCCCCGCAATCCCGTACCCGGGCCGACGGCCCCAATTTGCCGCCCCATTCTACCGCAACGCCGTGTCCCCATCCAAGTAGTCAAGGGGCCTGCGCGCAACTCGGCTTGCGCGAATCGATCCGGTAACGTAGACTCCCGGACACGCCCGGCGAATAATGTCCGGGCACTCGGGTCCACGTCCACGTAAGGAGGCGTTGCTATGCGGAATCTGCTTGCGCTATTCGGGTTGGCGGTGCTCGGGTTCGGCGGGGTCGGCTGGTACATGGGCTGGTACAAGCTGAACGTCGCCAAGAACACCGACGGGAACCTCCAGATCACCGCGGATGTGGACACCAAGAAGGTGAGCACCGACTCGTCGGAGATCTTCAAGAACGTCGGCGCGGTGATCGGCAACCACGTCGATAAAGCCGCGCAGGACGCGAAGACCGCCGCGCCGCAAACCGCTCCCGGCGGCACCCCGGGTCCGGTGGTCGCCCCGACTCAAACGCCGAACATCAAACTGCCGGAACTCCCCGCAGTCCCGGGGACGGCGCCGGCGTTCCCGCCCGCCAGCAACCAGGGGCCGATCCCCTTGATCCCGCCCAAGCCGATGTGACCGTTGCACGAAAGCCGGATCGCGTCCGCTCAACCCGTTTGCGTCACGAAGCCCGAGCGAGGTGCGCTCGGGCTTTGACATTTTTACCCGCTCCGAACCACTTCAGTTGCGCCCCAGGTGCGAACCTCTGCCGGTCGCACCGCATCTAACGCCTTCGCCGGCGCGTTCCCACCGCCTCGCCGATTGACGCCCGTTCAGTTGACAGGTATACACGTCTTGCCGGGCGCGGCCCGCGCCGCGCTCCGAGCCCAACACCACCGAGGTCTCCCGCGATGGAGCTGATCGAGTCCAGGTCGATTTTTTCGCCCGCGACCGGGTTCATCCGCCGCGGCGGGTTCGAGTGGACCTGCAACCCTTATGTCGGATGCACGTTTGGATGTAGTTACTGTTATGCCGCCTTCCTGCCACAGAACCGCCGCCCCGCGAACGAATGGGGGAAGTGGATCACCGCCAAGAAGAACGCCGCGGCGCTCGCCGAGAAGCAGGCGCCGAAGGTGGCCGGGCAGCCGGTGTACCTGTCGAGCGTGACCGACCCGTACCAACCCGCCGAGCGGAGCCTGATGCTGACGCGCGGCATTCTGGAGGCGCTGCTCCCGCACCAGCCGCGGCTCACGATCCAGACCCGCGGCCCGCTCGTCGTGCGCGACATCGACGTGCTGAAGGGCTTCCGCTCGCTCCGCGTGAACGTGTCGATCCCGACCGACTCGGAGCGCGTGCGGCAGCAGTTCGAGCCCAAGGCGCCGCCGCTGGAGAGCCGCTGGGACGCGGTGCAGCAACTCAAGGACGCGGGCATCGGTGTCGGCGTGTGTGTGACCCCGACTTTGCCCATCGAGAACGTGGACACGTTCGCGCGGCGCATTGCGGACTTCAAACCCGATGTGGTGGTGTGTCAGGACTTCCACGACGCCGGCGGGCGGTTCGGTGCGGACACCGGCGCGACCGCGCGCGGGCTGCTCGCGGAAATCGGCTGGGGGCCGGCGGACTACCGCCGGTTCGTGAACCGCCTCCGGCACGGCGTGCGCGTGTTCGAGGGCGAAAGCGGCTTCTTCCCGCCGCCCGCGGCCGAGGCACCGGTTGCCGTCCCCGTTGCAAAACTATTTGATTAACCTGCGTGTCGCCCCGTTCGCGACGGAGGTACGATGCCCGCGCTGAAGCCGGTTGCGAAGTGGGTACTCGCTCTACTGTTCGTCGCGGCCGGGGTGAACCACTTCGTCAGCCCGGACTTTTACGTCAAGATCATGCCACCGTACCTGCCGTGGCACTACGAACTGGTGCTGGTCAGTGGCGTGTTCGAGATCCTCGGCGGGGTGGGGTTGCTGGTCCCCCGCCTCCAACGCGCCGCGGCGTGGGGGCTGATCGCTCTGCTGGTCGCGGTGTTCCCGGCCAACGTCCACATGGCACTGAACCCGGACGCGTTTCCGAACATCCCTCCGGCGGCGCTGTGGGCGCGGCTCCCGTTCCAGGCACTGCTTATCGCGTGGGCGTACTGGTTCACGCGCCGGTAACTGTTGGAGTCGCCAAATGCCTGATCGCGCCACCGTACTCGCCGCGCTCGCCGAATACGTCAACCGACCGACAACCGCGCACGACATCCGAACGGAGCCCGGAGAAATCTTCTCCGCCCCGCCCTTCCCCCAACTCGTCCGATTCCTTCCATCCCTCCTAACGAAAGAGGAGTGGGACACGTTCGTCCCGGAGATGGCCTCCCTGCTCCGCGCCGGCGACCCGTTTCGCGTGTCCGCGCTCGCGCTGAACTGCGGTTCGCTCGTGGAGCAAGGCGTCCCCGCGGCGCTCGTCGCGCCGCACCTCCTGGCCGCGCTGCCGCGGCACCTCGCGCTCGCCCGGCGGGCGGCGGGCGCCACATTTGACGCCGACCCAGACGCCCTCCGAGCCCGGAGCGGACTGACGTTCCTGCTGCTCGCGACGATGGCCGTCCTGTGTCGCGGCGCGGCGTTCCGACAGGCCGCACGGGCGAACCCGGACATCGTGGCCGGCGTGGAGTCTCTCCGCAAGGAACACCGCGAGGCCGACTTCGTCGCTCAGGTACTCGGTTTCGTGGACGGGGTCGAACTGCTCGTTCTGGTTCCGGACGAGGGCAAAGGGTTTCGGGTCGCACTGGAGGCCGTGAACACCAACGGGCACCTGTTCACACTTCTCCAGGCGGCGCTCCTGGGTGGCGGCCACCTCACGGGCGAAGCGATCGACGACGAAGTCGTCGCGGTCGCCACCGGCGAGTACCCTCACGAGCAGTTGCTGGTCGATCACGCCCGGTTCAATTTCGCCCCGTGGTTCGCGCCCCCCGGAGATGCCGTCAGTGCCCTCGCGGCCCTCCCGGTCGAAGGAAGCCCCAGCGACATTCCACAACTCGACGACCAGCGGATCATCGTTCTCGGTCCGCCGGTGCTCGGCTCGCGCTCGTGGGACAGTAACTTCTTCGCCAACATCCACGACGCGCTGCGCTCGCGAGTCACGGTCGTTGAAGTGCTGCCACGCGAGCGGGTAGCGGCGTGGCTCGACCGCATCAGCCGGGCCGCACGCTGAAGACAGCGAAAGTTCATACACCTCCAGAAACAGCCACGCGGCCCGGCGACCGAAGTAGAGCGTTCCTGCGGTGCGTACCAACTCCACAACCCCGATCGCGGTCGGATCTCTGATCGCCCTCGCGGCGCTGATCGGCGGGTTGTGGTGGCGCGAGCGCCCGGTCCCCAACGCTCCTACACAACCGCTAATCGTATACGCCGCCCCGACCAGCCGATTGCCGCTCGAAGTCATTGCGGCCGACTACGGGCGCGAAACCGGTCGGCAGGTCGAACTGCGCATCGGCCCGTCAGAAGACATCCTCACGAAAGTCCGGCTCCCCGCGCCCGGAGAGCCCGCCGACCTCTTCATTCCGGCCGATGACAGCTACATTCGCCAAGCGCGCGAACTCGGGCTCGTGACCGAATCCGCACGCATCGCACACATGCGCGCCGTCGTGCTGCTCACGAAAGACAATCCGAAGAACCTCGCGGAGTGGGCCGATCTGCTCCGCGACGGGGTAAAAGTCGCAGTTCCAAACCCCGGCGCAGCGGTCGGAAAGCTGACGCGCGAGCACCTCGCCGAAACCGGGCGCTGGGCGGCGCTCGCCCCCCGTGCGGTTGACACCGGCAGTGTCACAGAGGCCGCCAACGCCGCCCGCCTCGGAAGCGCCGACGCCGCGGTCGTGTGGGACGCGGTCGCCGCCGCGCCGGCCTACCGCGGCCAGCGCGTGCTGGCGCTTCCGGAACTCGCGCCGGTAACGGGGCGCGTCGAGGTCGCCCTTCTGTCGCAGTCGCGCGACCCGGAAGCCGCGCGAGCACTCATGAGTCACATCACCGATCCGAATCGCGGTCTGGTACGGTTCCGCGAGTTCGGGTTTCAGGTCGAAGAACAGGCGGGCGGAATCAGCTCCCGTTTGCGGAGGCCTCACCCGTGAGCCCTCCCCTTCCCGACCCGGTTCCGCGCTCGGACCGGATCTTCTACCTCGCGCTCGGGTTACTCGGTGGGTTGTATGTCGCGCTCATTGTGGCACTCCTCGCGGCCGACCTCACGCGCACCTCAACGGGCGACATCGGCCGGGCGTTCCGGTCGCCACAGATCCGCAGCGCCGTGGGGCTGAGCCTCCTGAGTTGCTCTGCGGCGGCGATCATTTCGGTGTGGGTCGGGGTGCCGCTCGGCTATCTGCTATCGCGTACCCGGTTCTGGGGCCGCGGCGCGGTCGACCTGCTCCTCGACGTGCCGATCTTGCTACCGCCGCTGGTCGTCGGGCTGAGCCTGCTCATTCTGTTCCAGACCGCACCGGGCGTGTGGTTCCAGACGCACGTTTTCGCGGTCACCTACGCGGTGCCGGGGGTGGTGCTGGCGCAGGCGGCGGTGTCCGCCGCATTCGCGGCGCGCGCGATGCGCACCACGTTCGATCAAATCGACCCGCGGGCGGAACAGATCGCCCTGACGCTCGGCTGCGGACGGGCGCAGGCGTTCTGGCGGGTGACGCTTCCCGAGGCCCGGCGCGGGGTGCTGGCGGCGTTCACCCTCGCCTGGGCGCGGGCGCTCGGCGAGTTCGGCCCGATCCTGGTGTTCTGTGGAGCCACCCGGATGCGGACCGAGGTGCTTTCGACGAGTGTGTTTCTGGAACTGAGCGTGGGGAACCTGGAAGCCGCACTCGCGGTGTCACTGCTGATGATCGCGGTCGCCGTCGGCGTACTCGCGCTCACCCGCGCGTTCGGCCTTCGCGTTTAAGGGGGGTGAAGAAGCGACCTTGAGTGGCGGACAACCGCCGCGTCACACCGGAACGGTGCGGGCGTATTCCGTCGCCATCAGCGGCGACGTGAGCAAGTGGTCGGCCGTCGCCTCGTTGCACGCGACCGGAATGTTCCACACCACCGCCACGCGAATGAGTGCCTTCACGTCGGGGTCGTGCGGCTGCGCTTCCAGCGGGTCCCAGAAGAAAATGAGCGCGTCGAGTTTCAGTTCCGCGATGAACGCACCGATCTGCTGATCGCCCCCGAGCGGGCCGGACAGGAACCGGTGAACCGGGAGCCCGAGTCTCTCGGCCACGAGTTTGCCCGTCGTGCCGGTGCCGAACAGTTCGTGCGCGACGAGCAGGTCGCGCCGGGCCGCCACCCAAGTCAGCAGTTCGGGCTTTTTGTTGTCGTGCGCAACGATCGCGATGCGCTTGCGGGCCGGGACGGTTACCGTGGGCATCCGACTGGCTCCGTGAGCGGGCGGGACGGGCGCGGGGCTATTGTTTATCGCGGGGCCGCTTCGCTCCGGTGGAGTCGAACGCTCGTTACTCTCCCAACAGTTGCTTCAGCACCGATGCGGGCGCTTCGGCGTAGCTGTGCGGCTCCATACTCATTGCTGCTCGGCCCTGACTCAAGCTCCGGACCTCGTTGGCGTATGTGAACAGTTCCGACAGCGGCACCGTCGCGACCACTTCTGCCATGTCGCCCGCCGAGCCGGTGTCCTGCGACTCGATCTGCGCCCGCCGCCGCGCCATGTCGCCGGTGATGTTGCCCACGAACGAAAGCGGGGTCGATACCGTCACCTTCATGATCGGTTCGAGCAACTGCACGTTCCCCTCGGTCGCCTGCCGGTAGGCACGGACGGCGGCGTTGATGAACGCGTCCTCGGTCGAGAGTTGCGGGTCGAACTTGGCGTCGATGATGCGCGCCTGGGCGTTCATCATCGGGTAACCCATTTCGCCGGTCTGGAGCAGGTCCGCCAGCGTTTTCTCGGCCGCCGCCAGGAACGCGATCGGCGTCGGGTTCTCGGCGGGCACCGCGTTGAACACCCCCACCGGTCTCTCGGTCTTGAAGTTGGTGAACGACACCTTCAGCTCCGCGAACGCGGGCTTGTCGCCGAGGCGATCCACCCGAATGTCGAGGGTGCGCGGGTCTTTGAGCATCTCGCGGTAGCTCACCCGCGGCTTGCCGGCGCGCACCTTCAGGCGGAAATCGCGTTCGAGCCGGTGCCGCTTCACTTCCAAGTGGAGCGTCCCCATCCCGCTCATCAGCGTCTGCCCGGTGTCCTTGTCGGCGCGGACTTTGAACGTCGGGTCTTCGAGTTGCAGCACCTCCAGCGCCAGCGCGAGCTTATCCTTGTCCCCGCCGCTCTCGGGTTCGATGGACTGGCTGACCACCGCCTCGGCGAACGTGATCGCCTCCAGCAGGATCGGGTGCGCGGTCTCGCAGAGCGTGTCACCGGTAACGGTGTCTTTCAGCCCGACGACGCACACGATGTCGCCCGCGGGGCCGGACTCCACCTCCTCGAGCCCGCGCGCCGGGTCGGCGTGAACGTGGAAGAGTTTC
Source organism: Gemmata algarum (assembly GCF_034097035.1). Taxonomy (NCBI): domain Bacteria; kingdom Pseudomonadati; phylum Planctomycetota; class Planctomycetia; order Gemmatales; family Gemmataceae; genus Gemmata; species Gemmata algarum. Next base: position 6,972 of record NZ_JAXBLV010000239.1, on the reverse strand, counting down.
GCCACGTTCTCCTTCGCGTCCTTGCCCGGGTTGAACGCCCGCATGTTGGGCTTCATCATCCCGGAGTAGACCCGCACGAAGAACCGGTTCCCGCTCGGGTGCCACGCGGCCTTGAACACCAGTCCGCAGAACGGCTCCTTCGGGTCCGGCTTCCGCTTCTGCTCCTTCTTCCCCTTGGGGTCGGTACCCGTCACCGGCGGCCGATCGAAGGGGCTTGGCAGGTACAGGGTTACCGCGTCGAGCAGCGGCTGGATGCCGATGTGTTCGCGCCCGCTCCCGGCCAGAACGGGGTAAATCTTGCGCGCGAGGCACTGTTCGCGCACCAGTTGCCGCACCTTCACGGGATCGGGGTCTTTGCCGTCCAGCACGACCGAGGTGATCAGGTCCTTCTCGTCGTGGGCAGTGAGCGCGTCGAACAGCTTCTCGCGGTACTCCTGGGCCTCGAGCAGGCTGTCTTCGGGAATGTCGGCTACACGTACCGTTTTGCCCAGATCGCCAGCGTCGAAGAACTTCGCCTTCATCTCGATGAGGTCAATCACCCCGCCGAACGGCGTGCGGCTGTCCGCCGGCCCCCCGCTCCCGATGGGGATCACGATCGGGACCGGGCGCCCCTGCTCTTCAGGGTTCGGAGTGAGCCGGGAGTTGACCGACTCCAGGGTGCGCGCGAAGTTCGCCCCGACCACGTCCATCTTGTTGACAAACACGAGCCGCGGCACGCCGTACCGGTTCGCCTGCCGCCACACGGTTTCGGACTGTGCCTCCACGCCCTTCTGCCCGTCGAACACCACCACCGCGCCGTCGAGGACGCGGAGCGACCGCTCCACCTCGGCGGTGAAGTCCACGTGCCCGGGGGTGTCGATCAAGTTGATCGTGTGGCCGGCCCACTCGAACGGCACACACGCCGAGTAAATCGTGATCCCGCGCGCCTGCTCTTCCGGGTCGTAGTCGGTATCCGTCGTGCCCTCGTCCACGCCGCCGAGTTTGTGCTTGGCGGCGGCGTAGAACAGCAGGTGTTCGGTCGTGGTGGTTTTGCCAGCGTCGATGTGCGCGATGACCCCGAGGTTTCGGACGCGGGTCAGATCGAATCCCTTATCTTTGGCCATCGCAGCACCAGGGGGTCAGGTGTCAGGTCTCAGGGGTCAGTTTACAGGCTCCGCACTCTGGATCGGAACGCCGGCGAGCCAGCGCGGACGGGCGGACAAAAGGAAAGTGGTCAGTGGGCGGCGCCGAGTTCACGGCACCGCCCACTGACCACTGTTCGCTGATCGCGAATTTACCAGGCGAAGTGGCTGAACGCCTTGTTGGCTTCGGCCATCTTGATGGTCTGCTCGCGCTTCGCCATCGCTTCGCCCTGGCGCTGGTAGGCCGCCATCAGCTCTTCCGCGAGGCGCAGGTAGGTCGGGCGGCCGGACTTGGCGCGGATCGCGGCCAGCACCCAGCGGATCGCGAGGCTTTCGGCCCGCTTCGGCTTCACCTGCATCGGCACTTGGTAGTTCGCACCACCGACGCGCCGGGACCGCACTTCCAGCGTCGGCTTGATGTTGTTGAGCGCTTCGGTGAACACCTGGATCGGGTCGGCGTCCGGCATGCGCTTCTTGATCTGGTCGAGCGCGTCGTAGACGACCCGCGTCGCAACGGACTTCTTGCCGTCGCGCATCAGGCAGTTGATGAACTTGCTCAGGAAGAGGGACCCGTAGCGGGTGTCCGGAGCGAGCTTCGTGTAGCTGGCGGTACGAGTTTTGGAGCCCATTGTTCGTCAGTCTCAAGTCGTAAGGTCAAAAAGTCATAAAGTCGAGAACCGAAGGTTATCTCCGACTGTACGACCGGTTTGTGTCCCTGCCGTCTTCTGTCAGCCGCAAGCCACGAGTCGAAACGGAAGGCCGTAGTCACCAAGACCTGCGACCTTACGACTTTCAGACCTGAGACCGGCTTACTTGCCTTCCTTCTTGGCCCCGTACTTCGAACGGGCCTGTTTACGGTCGGTAACGCCCTGGGAGTCGAGCACACCGCGGACGATGTGGTAGCGGACGCCCGGCAGGTCGCGGACGCGGCCGCCACGCACGAGCACGATCGAGTGCTCTTGCAGGTTGTGGCCTTCGCCCGGGATATACGCCGTCACCTCGATGCCGTTCGACAAGCGGACACGGGCCACTTTACGCAGCGCCGAGTTCGGCTTCTTCGGGGTCATCGTCTTCACGACGGTGCAAACGCCACGCTTCTGCGGGCACCCTTGCATGGCGGGGTGCTTGGGCTTGGAGCGCTGCGGAACCCGGGGGCTTTTGATCAGTTGGTTAATCGTCGGCATTTGCAAATCCTGTTCAACCGTCGGCGCCGGCCGAACGGGAAATAGTATGTTAGTGGCTCGACCTCAACCGGGAAGAGCGCCCTCAGAAAAAGAGGGCGGAGGTCGGACGGCAGCCGTGCTCGCGCACCCCGACGGCCGTCCGCCCCCTGGCCCCCATTAGCCGGCGGTCACGTCCGGGGCCACCTCTTCGACCGGGGCCGCGCGGCCCTCGGCGCCCGGAACGTTGACCTTCACCTCGGCCTCCTGGTGCGTCTTGAACCCGGTCCCGGCCGGGATCAGGTGCCCGAGGATCACGTTCTCCTTCAGGCCGACGAGGTAGTCCACCTTGCTGGCAAGGGCCGCCTCGGTGAGCACCTTGGTCGTCTCCTGGAAGCTCGCGGCGCTGATGAAGCTGTCCGACTGGACGGCCGCCTTCGTGATCCCGAGGAGCTGCACCTCGCACGAGGCCGGCTCCGGCACCACGAACGTCGGCTGCTTCTTCTTCTTGTCCTTCTCGATGACGGCGCGCTCCTCCTCGAACGCCTCGCGGCTGTACACCTTCCCCTCGATGAGCTCGGTGTCGCCCTTGTTCACCACCCGCACGCACTCGTCGGTGAGCCGGCGGTTCACCTCCTGGAACGCGAACTTGTCCATCACCACGCCCGGCAGCAGCCCGGTGTCGCCGGTGAGCGTCACCTTCACCTTGCGGAGCATCTGCGCGACGATGATCTCGATGTGCTTGTCGTCGATGTCCACGCGCTGCGAGCGGTACACCGACTGCACCTCGCGCACCAGGTACTCCTGCACCTCCTGCTCGCCGCGGATCTTCAGGATGTCGTGCGGCACCAGCGGGCCGTGGACCAGCGGGTCGCCCTCGGTCACGTACTCGCCCTGGTGGACCCGGATGTGGGCGCTGGCCGGGACCAAGTGCTCGCGGGCCTCGCCGAGCGACTTGCCGTCCTCGGTCTCCTTGATCACCTCGATGATCCGCTTGCCGCGCTTCCGGGTCGGGTCGATGCGGACCCGGCCGGGCACCTCGGCCATGACCGCCGGGTTGCGCGGCCGCCGGGCCTCGAACAGTTCGGTCACGCGCGGCAGACCGCCGGTGATGTCCTGGGTCTGCGACACCTCGCGGGGGGTCTTCGCGAGCAGCGCCCCGGCCGACACCTTCTGGCCGTTGACGACCTGGAGGTTGGCGCGCTCGTGGATGTAGTACACCCGGTCGTCCTTGCCCCGCCCGGTCTCGATCACGATCTGCGGGTGCAGGTCGCCCTTGTGCTCCATGATGGTGAACCGCTCGACCCCGGTGGCCCGGTCGGTCTCGCGGCGCACCGTCTTGCCCTCGATGATGTCCTTGAACCGGACGGTGCCGCCGTCCTCGGCGATGAGCGGCACCGAGTGCGGGTCCCACTTGACCAGCCCGGTCCCCTGCTGCACCTCCTGGCCCTCGGCCACCAGCAGCTCGGCCCCGTGCGGCACCCCGTACCGCTCGGCGATGTCCTTGCCGCGGAGGATCAGCACCTCGCCGGTGCGCGGCGCCAGCGCGATGCTCTGGCCCTGGTCGTTGACGACCACCGTGATCCGCTCGAGCTGGACGATCCCGCCCTTCTTGGCCTTGTGCTCGTTGTCGCCCACGTTCCCGCGGCTCTGCGCGGCGCCGCCGATGTGGAACGTGCGCATCGTGAGCTGGGTGCCCGGCTCGCCGATCGACTGCGCGGCGATGATCCCGACCGCCATCCCGTCCTCGACGATGGAGCCGGTCGCGAGGTCCATCCCGTAGCACAGCCGGCACACGCCCAGCGGGGCCTGGCACGTCATCGGGCTGCGCACCGAGATCTTGTCGATCCCGAGCTTCTCCAGCTCCTTCGCCTTGCCCGGGGTGATCATCTCGTTCTCGGCCAGGATCACCTCGCCGGTGGTCGGGTGGGCGATCTCGCTGCGGCTGACGCGGCCGCGGATCGCGTCCGACAGCGAGCGGTCCACCTCGTCGCCCTTGTACATCACCCCCTTGCTGATGCCCTGCGTGGTGCCGCAGTCGTGCATCGTGATGACCACGTTCTGCGCCACGTCGGCCAGCTTACGGGTGAGGTAGCCGGAGTCCGCGGTCTTGAGCGCGGTGTCGGCCAGGCCCTTCCGCGCGCCGTGGGTGCTGGAGAAGTACTCCAGCACCGTCAGCCCCTCGCGGAAGTTCGACTTGATGGGCGTCTCGATGATCGCCCCGCTCGGCTTCGCCATCAGCCCGCGCATCCCGGCGAGCTGGCGGATCTGCTCGATGCCGCCGCGGGCGCCCGAGTGGGCCATCAGGTAGATCGGGTTCAGGTACGGCACCTCCCGCCCGGTCACCTGGTCCTTGCGGCGGTCGTCGCGGAGGTCCGTCATCATCCGCTTGGTGATGAGGTCGCGGGCCTCCATCCACAGGTCGATCACCTTGTTGTACCGCTCGGTCTCGGTGATGATCCCGCGGTCGAAGTTGCGCCGCACCTTGTCGACCTCTTTGTCCTTCTCCTTGAGCACGCCCTCCTTGTTGTCGGGCGTCCGCAGGTCGCTGGCGGCGAAGCTCAGGCCCGAGCGGGTGGCGTGCCGGAACCCGGTCTCTTTCATCCGGTCCAGCAGCGCGATGGTCTCGCGCCGGCCCAGCACCTGGTAGCAGTCCGCGATGATGCGGCTGAGGTGCTTGCTGGACAGCGGCAGGTCGTAGAACGCCATCTTCGGGTGCAGGATGTCGTTGAAGATCACCCGCCCGACGGTGGTGCGCACCAGCCCGTTGGCCTTCCGCGGCAGCTCCTCCGCGCGCGGGTTGCCCTTCTCGTCCTTGACCTCCGAGATCACCTTCTTCTCGATCGGCAGCCGCACCCGGATCTTGGCGTGGTACCCGAGCTTCGACTCGGCGTGCGCGCGGAACAGCTCGATCGGGCTGTGGAACACCATCCCGTCGCCCGCCTCGACCGCCTCGTCCTCGTTGCCGCGGGACGCCGTGAGGTAGTAGCACCCCATCACGATGTCCTGCGACGGCGTGATGATCGGGTTGCCGTTCGCGGGGCTGAAGATGTTGTTGGTGGACATCATCAGCACCGTGGCCTCCACCTGCGCCTCGATCGAGAGCGGCAGGTGGACGGCCATCTGGTCGCCGTCGAAGTCGGCGTTGAAGCCCTTACACACGAGCGGGTGGATGCGGATCGCGTTGCCCTCGATCAGCACCGGCTCGAACGCCTGGATGCCCATCCGGTGCAGCGTCGGCGCCCGGTTCAGCATGACCGGGTGGCTGCGGGTCACCTCCTCGAGGATGTCCCACACCACGTCGTCCTTGCGCTCCAGCATCTTCTTGGCCGACTTGATGGTGTCGGCGTGGTTCAGCTCCTTGAGCCGGCGGATGATGAACGGCTGGAACAGCTCGAGCGCGATCTTCTTCGGTAGCCCGCACTGGTGCAGCTTCAGCTCCGGGCCGACCACGATCACGGACCGCGCCGAGTAGTCGACGCGCTTGCCGAGCAGGTTCTCGCGGAACCGCCCCTGCTTGCCCTTGATCATGTCCGTCAGCGACTTCAGCGGCCGGTTGCTGCTGCCGAGCACGGGGCGCTTGCACCGGTTGTTGTCGAACAGCGCGTCGACGGACTGCTGGAGCATCCGCTTCTCGTTGCGGATGATCACCTCCGGCGCGTTGAGGTCCACCAGCTTCTTGAGCCGGTTGTTGCGGTTGATGATGCGCCGGTACAGGTCGTTCAGGTCGGAGGTCGCGAAGTTGCCGCTGTCGAGCAGCACGAGCGGGCGCAGGTCCGGCGGGATCACCGGGATGCACTCCAGCACCATCCACTCGCACTTGTTGCTGCTGTCGCGGAGCGCCTCGACCGTTTTGAGCCGCTTGACCAGCTCCTTCTCGCGCTGCTTCGACTTCTTCTCGCCGCGGGCCACCTCCTTGCTGAGCTTCTCGCGCAGCTCCTTGGAGAGGTCCACGAGGTTGAGGTTCTCCAGCAGCTTGCGGATGGCCTCGGCGCCCATGTCCACTTCGAACGCGTCGCCCAGCTCGGCCCGCTTCTCCTTGTACTTCTCCTCGTCGAGGAGCTCGCGCTCCTTGAGCTTGGTGACCTCCGGGTCGCCCGGGTTGATGACCACGTAGTCCTGGAAGTAGATGATCTTTTCCAGGGCGGTGGTCTTCATGTCCAGCAGCGTGCCCAGGCGGGACGGCATGGCCTTGAAGAACCAGATGTGGACCACCTGCGCGGCCAGCTCGATGTGGCCCATCCGCTTGCGGCGGACCCGCGAGTGCGCCACCTTCACGCCGCACCGGTCGCAGATCATCCCCTTGTACTTCATCCCGCGGTACTTGCCGCAGGAGCACTCCCAGTCCTTCTCCGGCCCGAAGATCTTCTCGCAGAACAGCCCGTCCTTTTCCGGGCGGTAGGTGCGGTAGTTGATGGTCTCGGGCTTCTTCACCTCGCCGTGCGACCACGAGTGGATGTCCTGCGGGCTGGCGAGCGAGATGCGCACCGCCCCGAAGTCGTTGATCCGCTCGTAGCTGGTGCCCTCGGAGGCGTCGGCGGCGGGGGCGGTCTTGCTGTTAGGGGCGGTGCTCATGGTTCACCTTGTATTTCAAAGTCCAGATTTATGATTGGCGATTTCACGGCGGATTGTCGGGGGCGCCCCCCCCCGCGGGGGCGGGGGGGGGGGGGGGCCGCCGGGGGGGGCGGCCC
>NZ_JAXBLV010000238.1:0-28392 GCF_034097035.1 Gemmata algarum | reverse complement strand
ATCCACTTTTCCAGCTCGAACCCCTCCACCTCGTACCGCCATACCGGGAGCCCGGCTTCGAGTTGGAACCCGGCGAGGTGCTCCGCACCGCGGATGTTCGGCGTTGTGCCAGCCTGCTCCTCGCCGCCGAGCGAGACCGTGCGGTAGTCCGGTAGGCGGACGGATTCCCAAAGGTGGTTCACCATCATCGTGCGGCCGAGCGGCGCCGGGAGCGCCGCGACGAGGAGCCCGTGGTATCGCCGCGTGGCAATTCCAGAAACGGTTCCCGACGCGTACCCGCCCAGCCCGTTCGTCACCAGCCACTCGCGCTCGAGCCGGTCGTCGGGTGGGCGGCGTTCGCCCGGCCGCCAGGGGGGCGTGAGCACCTCGTCGCGCATCGGCTGTGGCGCTTCCGGCATGGCGTTACTCCATCGACCGCGTCCGTTCTTGGCGCGTGCGCTCCGTAACCCGTTCCCGGCGGAGCCCAAGTGCTGTTGCGCAAGGGGCCTGCAACTCCGGTACCAATGGGGCCGCGGTGTCGCCATCCGCGACCCGCCGGGCGCTGGCAGAGGGGGCGCATTGAGGTGCAACTCGGTGGCGCTGGCGGGCGCGATGCAAACGGTGGAGTTGTGAAGAAATCGGGAATCGGGCCAATTACTGTTGTGATCAGCAGCCTCACCGTTAATTTGAGTAGCGATATCCAACAGGCTTAAACTCATAACACGCCTATGTCAGCGCCCACAAATCAGTTGGCTTTTGACCCCGAGGTCGCCCTGGCCGCTGCGAAGCGGTGGGATTCGCGCACGCCGCGCCACGAGGCGTTCGACGAGGCGGCGCGGGAGCGCCGGTTCTCGGACCTGGACACCTCGGAGCGGATGGCGAAGCGGGCCAACCGGCTGCTCCGCCGGATGCGCGCGACCGCTCCGGGACTCGTCACGGCGGTCGCGGCGGACCTGGCGGGCGCAGAGGCGTACACCGTGGTGGGGCGGGCGGTGACCGAGGCCGCCGTGTCCCCGGACCTCGTGAGCAACCAGATCCTGGAGCGGGTCCTCGGGGCGACGCGCGACTTCCAGTTCGTCGAGTTCTTCGCGCAGGCGCTGTTCGCCAGCCGCTCGGTCGGGCGCGTGGTCACGAAGATCGGGGGCGGGCGGGTCAGCTACGGTACCGGGTTCCTGGTGTCGCCGCGGCTGCTGCTGACGAACCACCACGTTCTTGAGTCGCGGGCCGACGCGGCCCGCAGCGAGGTCGAGTTCAACTACCAGCGGGACCGGCTCGGGGCGGCGCTGCCGGTCGCGCGGTTCCGGCTCGAGCCGGGCGCGTTTTTCCTGAACGACAAGGATCTGGACTTCGCGCTCGTCGCGGTCGCGGAGACGAGCGCCGGGCGCGGGCTGCGCGAGTTCGGCTGGTGCCCGCTCATCAAGGACGAGGGCAAGATCGTCGTGGGGGAGCCGATCAACATCGTTCAGCACCCGCGCGGCGAGATGAAGCAGGTCGTGGTGCGCGAGAACCGGCTGATCGACCTGCTCGATCAGTTCGCGCACTACGAGGCGGACACCGAGCCGGGCTCGTCCGGTTCGCCCGTGTTCAACGACCAGTGGGAGGTGGTGGCGCTGCACCACAGCGGCGTGCCCAAGCGGAACAACAAGGGCGAGTTCCTGACCACCGACGGTCGGGTGTGGAAGCCGGGCGACGACCCCACGCGGCTCGCGTGGGAGGCGAACGAGGGGGTGCGGGTCTCGACGCTCGTCGAGTTCATCGCCCGGGCGAATGTGCCCGCGAGTGCTCGGGCGCTGCTGACACAGCTCCTCGACGCCAAGGCGCCGCCGGAGGCGACCGAGGCCGGCCGCGCCGGTCCGGTCGTCCCTCCCGATTTGGTTCTACCTCCAGTCCCAGACCCGCAGGTGACCACGATGCCCGACCTCAAGTTGACCGCCGGGGGCGTGACGCTCACGATCCCGCTCCAGATCACCGTCACGCTCGGCACGCCGGTGTTGGCCGGCGGACCGGATTCGCTTGTCGTCCCTGGACCCGCTGAGGGGCTTGACGCGCGAGAGAAGATTCTTCCCGACCCCTCCGACCGCCAGTACAAGAGACGGCCCGGGTACAAGCCCGATTTTCTCGGGGCCGGGCTATCGGTTCCCCTTCCTAAACTGACCGCGGGCGTCAAGGCGCAGGCGTTTGCGCTGCCCGGGGTGAACGGCGACGCGAAGTTCGAGCTGAAATATCACCACTACAGCGTTCTGTTCAACAAGGCGCGGAAACTGGCGTTCGTATCGGCGGTGAATTACGACCCGCTCGCGCCCACGATCCCGCGCGACAAAGACGGCGACAAGTGGTTCTTCGACCCCCGGGTGCCGCAGGAGTTTCAGGCCGGTGAAGGGCTGTACTCGAACAACGACTTCGACCGCGGGCACCTGACCCGTCGGGCCGATGCCGGTTGGGGGGCGGGAGGCGAAGCGAAGCTGGCCAACGACGACACGTTCCACTTCACCAACTGCTCCCCGCAGCACTTCGTCACCAACCAGGGGAAGTCGAACCAGGCCCCTCCCGGCCTCAAACTGTGGGGCAAGCTGGAAGACTACGTCGCGGCGCAGGGTAAGGCGAACCGGTCCCGGCTGTGTGTGTTCAACGGCCCCGTGTTCCGCAGCACCGACAAGATGTACCGCGGCATTTGCCAGATCCCGCTGGACTACTGGAAGCTGATCGCGTTCCGGCGCGACGACGGTACGCTCGGGGCCGCGGCGTTCGTGCTCACGCAGGCGACGCTGGTGGGCGACCTGCTCGAAGAGTTCACCCCCGGCGAGTTCAAGACCGTCCAGAAGTCGGTCGCGGATTTGGAGGGGCTGACCCGGCTCGATTTCGGCTCCCTTCGCGCGCAGGACGTGCTCAACCGCGACGGGGCCGAGGAGCGGTTCGAGGAGGGGGCCGACGCGATCGCGATCGAATCGGTGGAGGACGTGGTTCTGTGATTCGCGGTCGGGGGACGGCGTTGCGGCCCTTCACGCGCTCCGCTTTTGGGGCGCTGTGCCCGCGGCGAGCAGCTCCAGCAGCCGCGACGCCAGCCGCGGGCCGGCGCCGGCGTCTTCGTGCTTGAAGAACACGTACCCTTCGCGCCACCCCGCGCCGCGCAGCGCCGTCGCCCACTCGCGCAGTGCGGCATCGTCGTACTCGGCGCGGCGCAGGCGCACGTAGCCCCAGCCCGCAGTCGGGACGAAGGGGACATCCGGTCCGTCGTCGGCGTCGGCGATGCAGAGCGCGGCCTGGTGGTCGCGCAGCAGGTCGAACACGTCCTCTTCAAACCACGACGGGTGGCGGAACTCGAACGCCACCCGGCACGCCGGCAACCGGCCCAGGAACTCGTTCAGGAGCGGAACGTCCTTGCGGAACGCCGGCGGCAACTGGAACAGCACCGGGCCGAACCGGTCGCCGAGTACGTCCGCGGTCGTGACCAGGGACGCGACCTGATCGCACGCGCCGGCGAGACGCCTCACGTGCGTGATCTCTTGCGGCGCTTTCAGCACGAACCGGAACCCTTCGGGCACCTGTCGCGCCCAGCCTTCCAGAAGCGCTGCGGTCGGGGGGCGGTAGAACGTGTTGTTGATCTCGACGGCACGGAACCGCCCGGCGTAGTAGCCCAGCATCTTGTTGGCCGGGAACTTGAGCGGGTAGAAGCTCCCCTTCCACTCCGGGTACGAGTACCCGCTGGTGCCGACGTAGAAGTCCATTTCTGTTCCGTCCTGTGGAAGACCGTCCCGCTTAATCGGCACCGTACCCGCGTTACGCCGGGCGCACAACCGCCGTTTTCAAAGGTTGCCCACCCGACCCAGGTTACCGGGGCTCATCACATCCGATTTTGTGGGACTTCTCTTAAGTTGCGTGTGGCGGAACGTTCGTCCCGGTTTACAGATAAAATTCTCCGCTCGCGTTGCCGAGCTTTTGGGGGTTCCTATAACTTGCTCCGCTCAGAATTTTCTTGCTCTGCCGGCGTTCCGGCAGTACCTCTCCTCACCGACCCGCTGGCGCCTGTGGCGGCACCGGCCAAGCGGTGAGGCCCGCAACCGTGCGGGCTAACAGACTGCGAAAGGGCCAGGGCCATGTACACCAGCGGCGCCGCCGACAGCGTGGATTTCATTGAGGAGCTGCGGCTCCGCCGCTGGGCGCGCGAAAATTATGTGCCCTCCGATGAGCGCGACGCCGCCTGGCATCCGATCATTCTGGAGGAGATGCGCCGCAAGGACTGCGAAGTGAGCGAGGCCGTGCTGGTCGGCTGACCGCCCCCGCTTCGCGGCGGCGTGTGGGTGCGAGTGCGGGCGTGGGAACGGCGGCGGGCCGGGGCCTGCCGCGGGTTTCGCGCTCCCGCTCGCACCCACACCGCTTTCGACACGGAGGTTGGAGATGGGCTTTTTCGCAGGGCGCGTGACGTGTCTGCGCTTCAAGGTGAACGGCCCGGCGCCGCGCCAGTTCGACGACGAGCACCTCGCCCGCCTCTCCGACCACCAGGCCGGCCGCCAGCGGATCGCGTCCGCCGACGGGGTCGAAACCGGCTGGACCGCCGGCGAACACATCCTCGACACCGACTTCGGGTTCGAGAAGAACATCATCAACGACACGCTCAACTTCGAGCTGCGCGTCGACACCGAGAAGCTCCCCGGCGACCTGCTGCGCGCGTACACCGCCGTCGAACTCAAGGCGCTCTCGAAGGACAACCCCAGCGGGTTCGCCAGCGCGCGCCAGAAGCGCGAGGCGAAGGAGATCGCCCGCCAGCGGCTCGAACAGGAGGCCAAGGACGGCCGCTACCGCAAACGGAAGTGCGTGCCCGTCCTGTGGGACCGCCAGACGAACGAGGTGCTGTTCGGCGCCACCTCGCTCACCCAGGTCGACCGGCTCACCAGCCTCTTCGAGCAGACCTTCGGGCACGAGTTGGAGTGCGTCACGGCGGGCCGGCGCGCGTACCAGCTCGCGGAGCTGCACTCGCTCACCCGGTCGGTTGATGACGCCGCGCCCAGCGCGTTCGTGCCCAACGCGTCGCCCGACATCGCCTGGATCGCGGACGACAGCAGCCGGGACTTCATCGGCAACGAGTTCCTGCTGTGGCTCTGGTACTACACCGACATCGAGTCCGACACGCTCAAGCTCCTCGACGGCTCCGAAGTGACGCTGATGCTCGCCCGCACGCTCAACCTGGAGTGCCCCCGGGGGCAGACCGGGCACGAGACCATCACGCACGAAGGCCCGACGCGGCTCCCGGAGGCGCGCCGCGCGATCCAGAGCGGTAAGCTGCCCCGGAAGGTCGGGCTGACGCTGGTCCGGAACAGCGACCAGTACGAACTGACCCTCCACGCCGAAACGCTCGGCGTGGGCGGGGCGAAGCTCCCGCCGCCCGACGAAGGGGCCGACGCCCGCGGGAAATTGGACGACCGCGCCAACCAACTCCGTGAACTGACCCAGACGCTCGACCTGTTGTACGACGCCTTCGGGCAGAAGCGGTTCAGCGGGGCGTGGCAGGCCGAACTGGAAGGTATGCAAAAGTGGCTGAAGCGCGGCGAGCGGAACGCCGCCTGACGGCGGCGCGACGTTTGCACAGCACCCCTCAGTGCCGCCGCACTTCGAGCGGTCCGGCGTTCCGTTTACAGAGGGGGAATCATGATCCGCACCAAGCTGTTCGGGGCTCTGGGGCTGTTGGCGGTGTCGTTCGCGGTGGCCGGCACGGCCGTGTCCGTGGGTGGCAAGCAGCCCGACACCGCAACCAAAGAGCAATCGAAGGCCGCCGACCCGCACATGTCTCAGTTCATGGACTGTGCCAAGGAGTGCGACGACTGCGCGCGGATCTGCAACATGTGCGCGGCCCACTGCGCGAAGATGGTCGCAGAGGGAAAGAAGGAGCACCTCGAAACGGTCCGCACCTGCATCGACTGTGCCACCCTGTGTCAGTCGGCGTCGGCGATCGTGATCAAAAGCGGGCCGTTCTCGGACTTGATCTGCACGGCGTGCGCCGAGGCGTGCAAGCGGTGCGGCGACGCGTGTGAGAAGCACGCCGAACACGACGCGATCATGAAGCAATGTGCGGCCGAGTGCCGGAAGTGCGAGAAGGCGTGCCGGGTGATGATGAAGCACACCATCAAAGGCGACAAGTAAGTGACCGCGACGCAGGTTCGAGACGGCCGGGCTTAGTGCCCGGCCGTTTGCATTTGTTGGAGGATCATTTCCACCACCCAGCAACTCGGCCCGTGGTCGGGGCACGATTGTAAGTGTTCGTGGATGAGCGCATCTTCGCACCCCGCGTCACGGAGCGCGTCGGAGAGAATTGGGTACCCGTCAATGGTAGGGTTCGTGTGCATTCCTTGGGCGATTGCGATTACGTCGGAGGTAAGCCAGTCGGGCCGAAGTGGATCGATAGCTTTTGCGTCGTGCAGCAACTGTCGATAAAATGCGAGGCCAATCAGATACATGGCATCATGAGGGATTACGTTGGAGTGCAAATCCATGTCCGCAATCGCAATGCAAGCTCCGCATAGTCGCCACCCCCGTACCCCTCCAGAATGGATCGCATCCTGCACACCTTCCGAGAATGGCGGAAAGAGGTGTTCAGCGGCTCGGGCTTCTCTTGCATTAGATGTGGGGTGATAGTCAATCGTCAACCGTTCTACGCTTGGGCTCGGTTCGAGGATGTAATCGAACGTACCCCAAAACGAACGACTACCGCTCATGTGCTTGTTGAAGGTGCTACAGACGGTGTTCCGAAACGAAAGAAACCGCATCAGCGCACGGTGGCTTCGCGGACGATTTCGGGCAGCGCGAACTCGATGCTGATGCGGCCCGCGGTCGCGGCCGTCGCGTCCTTGATGGCCGCCTGGAGCCGGTCCAGCACTGCGGCCACGTCGTCCGGATGGGCCTGCGCCGAGAGCGTTACCTGGACCATCATTTCTGTGTGCGGTGTGTCGGGGCTGTCCGCGGGCGGCCCCCCGAACACCATCACGCTTCGCCCGGCCGGGCGGCTCAACCGAACCCAACCTTTATCACCGTCGGCTTGCGGGGCGGACATGACATTAACCTCGCGCTGATCGCTCCGCCGGGACGACACGGAGGCGGCTGGCGGGGAACGCGCTCCGCTCATTGAGCGATGTGTGGTTGCACACGACGTGAAAATGATACCAGCCCGGTTCCGGAAACACCAGATCGCGGAGGTCGAATGCGTGTTCGAAGGGCACCATCGGGTCCGGGTTGCCGGTGAATGTGATCTCGGTTCGCGCGGTTCGCCCGCCTGGAATAACGAACCCTGACGCGGTTCGAGCTTCGATCAAGAACCAGAACGTACCTAACGCGTGTTCATCGTCTAACTGAACATAGAGCGTAAGTTCCGGTGCGGAGAGCCGGCCGTGTTCGTCCGGCAAGACCCCGATCGCGTATTGCGGTTCGTTCAAACTGAACGGGCGCTGGTTCCCGTCGAACTCGACGTAGGAGCACAGCACGGCGAGATTCAGCGCGGGCGGAAGGCGGGCGGCCATCGGGCGACTCCGGGGTGAGCGGCCCGATTGTACCACCGTGAACGGGTGTGTCGAGCGGGCGTCAGTGTGGGGCGCCGTTCGCGGCCGGCGCCGCCGCGGACCCGAACCCCACCGAACGCGATTTCCGCGCCGCCAGTTCCTGCCGGTTCTCGCGGAACTGGTCCATCGCCCGGTCCCAGTCCCATTTCCCGTCGTTCAGGAACCACAGGATCAGGAGGTTCTTGACCTCCTCCACTTCCGCGAAGCTGAACCCGGCGGTCTGCGACACGGCGTGCTCGACGAGGATGGCGGCGCGGACATCCGGGTGCCAGCGGTCGATCAGCTCGCGGCGGAGGGGCGCGTCGGGCGGTTCGAGGTGGAGCACCACGTCGATGCGCCCGGGGCGCTTGAACGCGGGGTCGATGAGGTTCATGGAGCAGTTGGTGGTGAACACGTAGGCGATGCCATCGTTCACCTCGATGCCGTCGAGCGCGCTGAGGAACACGGCCTGGTCTTCGCTCTCGCCGACGGTGTTGCGGTCCCGCAGGGCGATGTCCATGTCGTCGAAGAAGATGACCCCGCGGCGGTCCACCGAGAACAGTTGCTTGACCGCCTCGACCGGGTCCGCAGCGCCGCGGGCCGAGCGGTACGAGTCGGGCGTGACGAGCCGGTACTCGTAGCCCAGGCGCAGGCACTCGCGCCACAGCCACCGGCACGCGCTCGTCTTCCCGTTGCCGGGCGGGCCGGTCAGCAGGAGGCCGCGCTTCGCCCGCCCGCCGAGGTCCCGGATGCGCTGAAGGTTCTTGCGGTCGAGGAACCCGAGCGTGTTCTGCTTGAGGGTTTCAAGATGTTCCGCGTGCAGCACCGGCGGTTCGCCCTCCGGCTCTTTCGTGCGGTGCGCCTTGACGGCTTCTTTGAACAGCCGCAGGTAGTCGGCCCGGGACACCACGAAGAAGTCGTAGCTGCCGCCGGCACCGAGCGGGGCGAGGCACCGCGCGAACGTGATCCCGTTGAGGGTGTACTGCCGGATGCCGAACTGCACGCCGGGCCAGTACTTGCGGGTGGTTCCGATCCAGTCGCGGGTGAGGACGCCGTCGATGGGGAGCAGCGGGCCGCGGTTCGCGTTCTGGACCAGCGGGTAGTACAACCCGCTGGGAACGAACGTGACCGGGTCGGCGATGCCGGTCGATTTGGTCACCGCGTCGAGCAGGTGGCGGTGGCTGGCGGTGTGCTGTTCGAGTGTCATGCTCAACTGCGGACGGCTCGGGTAGGAGGTTAACCCACCATCTTACGAACGGGCTCGCGGCGGGCGACCTCGCGCGCCCTGCCGCTGTGTGGCGCCAGGCGCCCATCCGGAACCGGAAACGGCCGGATTCGCCGAACGGCAAAACAAAGCGCGCCCGGGGCACCTGTCACAGGCGCTCTGGGTCGGCAGGAGTTTCGGTGACTATCGGCATCGCGGGTGCGGCGATCGGCTCACGTGACCCACCACAGGCCGCCGGCGGCGCGGACCGCCGAGTACGCCGCGTTGCGCCGGAACCAGTCCACCCCTTCCTCTTCCATCAGGTCCAGGAACAGGGTGTCCGTTTCTGACCGCGAGAAGGTGCGGTACGGCGTCACGTAGGTTTCGTCCGGGAGCCGGCCCCGGTACTCATACAGCAGATCGTGGAAGAGCGGCGCGACGATCGACAGCTCGTTGGGCGCGAGCAGCCACCAGATCGGCCGCGGGATCGACGACAGGTCGAAGGCGTACCCGGCTTTCGCGGTCAGCGTGTACTCGCGGTACGGGCAACTGTAGTCGCTCAGCAGCAGCCACGTCCGGTTGCCAACGTCGTACGTGATGGGGACCGGGGGCAGTTTCGAGTTCTGTACGGCGAACGCGCTGAACTGCGGGGCGCCCGCGGGGGCAACGAGTGCGGCCACCGCGTCCGGCTGTGCCGGCAGCGCGGGGGGAACGTGTTCGATCAGGGTGAGGGGATCGAGTTCGGGCGGCGCGATTTCGCCTGCGAACGCCGCTGGCCCGGCTAGAGCGGCGCCGCCCGTGAGCCCGAGCGTCGCCGCGGGCGAGGTGATGGGGAGGGTCGTTACTTTCGGTTTTTTGTTAGTCGAGGTCGTGCCGGTCTTCTTCGCCATCCGCGTCGCTCCGATCGAGGGGCAGGGAACGTGGGACGAGGATAACACGTGCGTTCGGTCGATCAACCGAAATTGTGGGCTCTTTATCCCCGGAGCTGCGCGGGCGGTCCGGCACCGCGGGCACGGGGGTTGGTGTTGCCGCGCCGCCGGGGCCGCACTTAGCATGAGGGGGTAGACCCACTCCGAGGACCGATGATGGCCAGCAGCTCGCGTTTCGACGTTTCGCGCCTCGAGGCGGCCCCGCGGGTTCCCGGCAAGCCCCGGCACAAGACCCGCGAGGTGAAAGTCGGCGCCCGCGTGTTCGGCGGCTCGAACCCGGTTTGGGTTCAGTCCATGACCACCACCGACACCTTCGACGTCGAAGCCACGGTGAAGCAGATCCACGCCCTCGAAGAGGCGGGGTGCGAACTGGTCCGCGTGACGGTCCCCAAGCCCGAGGACGCTGGCGCCCTCAGCGCGATCCGGGCGCGGGTCGGTATCCCGCTGATCTGTGACATCCACTTCGACTACAAGATGGCGCTGGCCGCCCTCGACCACCCGGTGGACAAGATCCGGATCAACCCCGGGAACATCAACAAGGCCGGCGACACCACCCACGACCGGTTCCGGCAGATCGTGCGCAAGGCCAAGCAGAAGGGCGTCCCGATGCGGATCGGGGTGAACGCCGGGAGCCTCGAAACCGAGGTGAACCTGAAGTACGGGTTCCCGTGCCCCCCCGCGATGGTCGAAAGCGCCCTCCGCTACATCGAGGTGGCCGAGAGCGAGGGGTACCACGACATCATCGTGTCGCTGAAATCGAGCGACGTGCTGGTCGCGGTCGAGGCGTACCGGCTGTTCGCGCAGATGTGCGATTACCCCACGCATATCGGCATTACGGAAGCCGGCAAGCCGCCGTATGCGGTGACCAAGAGCGCCGCGGGGCTCGCGCCGATCCTGCTCGACGGCATCGGCGACACGATCCGCATCTCGCTGCTGGGCGACCCGGTGCCGGAGATCGCGGCGGCGTTCGACATTCTGCAAGCGACCCAGCGGCGGGTGCGCCGGCCCGAGCTGATCGCGTGCCCGACCTGCGGCCGGCTGGCGATCGACCTGGAGGACATCATCGCGAAGCTCGAAGCCCGGCTGAACGGGAAGCGGCTGCCGGTAAAGATTAGCGTGCTGGGGTGCATCGTGAACGGCCCGGGCGAGGCGCGCGAGGCGGACATCGGCATCGCCGCCGGGAACGGGCAGGGGATGATCTTCCGCAACGGCGAGATGGTGCGCCGGGTGCCCGAGGCCGAGATCGTGGACGCACTCATGGAGGAACTCGCCCGCTGGGAGAGCGAGAACCAGCACC
Organism: Gemmata algarum; assembly: GCF_034097035.1. NCBI lineage: Bacteria > Pseudomonadati > Planctomycetota > Planctomycetia > Gemmatales > Gemmataceae > Gemmata > Gemmata algarum. The sequence continues at coordinate 17,460 of NZ_JAXBLV010000238.1, read as the reverse complement.
GCATCCCCAAAACGACCGACGCCGAGGGGTTGGGACGGCGCAAGCTGCCGGTTGTGACGGGGTGATTGGCGGTCCGGCTGCCGGTGCTCGTTCGTGGGTCGCCGCCCGGACGTTACTGTGTTGATCGGCTTGATGCCTGCCGAGGTAGTCAGGAACCGCGCGGCGGTACTGGTGTGCAGAGGCCGATTATCACGCGCGGCGGTCGATGTTCGACCGCCGACTGCGCTTGGCGAACGGGTGAAACGAACGTCACTTGCTGGCGCGCGGGGGTTCGAGCCAGAGCGGCATCTTTCTCTCGTACAGCTTCAACCGCTCATGCACGGTGAGGTCGTGCGCTTTCGCGTACTCCGTGTCGAGCTGCACCATCTTTTGGGTTCGGATCGCGTACTCGAACGAACCGGCTTCGGCGCAGGCTGCGGCGTACGCTTCCAGGGCCAACCCGCTCCGCCAGTGGGTCGCCTCGCAGGCCGCTTTGGCGTCTTCCAGCGCTTTCGTCGCGTCGCGCAGCGCGGCGTCCCCGGCCGCGGCGCGGAGCAGCCCCCGGTTCGCCAGAGCGGTCGTGTGCTTCGGGTCGAGGCGGAGCGCTTCGTCGAAGTCCCCCAGCGCGGCGCCCCACGCCCCCGCTGCGAACCGCACGGCGCCGCGGTCGTTAAAGGCCCACACGAACGTGGGATCGAGTCGGATCGATTCCGTCAGGTCCTTGATCGCCCGGTCGTAGTCGCGCATCGCGAGGTGAACGCTTCCCCGGGCGTAAAAGATGCGGGCGTTGTTCGGATCGAGCCGGGCGGCCGCGTCGTAGTCCGTCAGGGCCTTATCGAGCTCCCCTTGCGCGTGCCAGCGGGCCCCGCGCTCGAAGAGGAGCGCCGCCCGTGCCTCAGTCGCGTCCGAGTTCTTCCGCCCTGTCAGCTCGCCAGCCCTTTCCGCGTCCTTGATTGCCTGAATCGGGTTACGGTAACTGGCATCGGGGCAACTCGCGAGAACCCGTGCGCGACTTGAGAACGCAGAGCGGTGATTCGGATCAAGGCGGATGGCTTCACTCAGGTCTTTGAGTGCTGCGCCCCAAGCCGCGCGGGCGAAGTGAACGGCACTCCGGTGGACGAATGCGTCCGGGTTCCGGGGGGCCAGCCGCACCGCTTGGTCGGCGTCCTTGAGCGCATCATCGAGTTCAGACCGCGCCATTCGACACGTGCTTCGGAACAGGAAGTATTCCGCGTCCTCGGGGTCGAGACGAATGGCTTCGTTTAAATCGGCCAGTGCTGCGTCCCGCTTCCCCTGATGAAACAGCGCGAACCCCCGGTTGAAGAAAACTAGCGACTGATTCGGATCGAGGCGGGCCGATTCGTTGTAATAAATGACCGCTTTGTCGAACTGCCCGGTTGCCGCGTGGACCGTGCCGCGACCCATGAGCGCGTTTGCGTGCTTGGGGTCGAGGCGGAGCACTTCGTTGTAGTCGGCGAGTGCTTTGTCGAACTGCTTCGCGTGTTCAAATGCTAAGCCGCGGTTGTAGAACGCCGGGGCGTAGTCCGGGGTCAGCTCAATGACTTCGGTGAAATCCGTAATGGCTTTATCGGGCCAGCCCAGGTGAACGTAAGCCAGGCCGCGGTAGTACCGGGTGGCGGCGTTGTTCGGGTCGCGCTTGAGGGCTTCTGTCAGGTCGCTCAGCGCCGCAGCATGGTTACCGTTCGCTTGGTGGGCGGTTCCGCGGGCGCTGTATGCCGCGGCGCTGCCCGGATCGAGTTTGATGGCCCTGGTGTAATCCCGGATCGCGTCCTCGTATTTGCCGTTCGCGAAGGACTCGGAGTCCCGCTCCAGTAACTCGTGAACCGTGTCCGGTTCGGGGCCGGCGGTCGCGGGGGGCGCGACCGCGAAGAGCCAAACGGCAATCGCGATTCGGATACGCATGGGCATTCCTTCAAATGTGGCGTGGAGTAGTTTAACCGCAACTCGCCTGATCTGCCAGCGGCCGTTCTCACGGACCCTTCAGTTGCTTCTTTCCGGCGGCGTATCAAACTGGACCGCGGCGGGGAGTAACGGGTGGGGCCGTTTTGTGACCAAGCGAGGACCAAGTGAACACCGTTCTTCAACTCCTCGACGCCGTGGCAGGGGCCGGCGCACGGACCGACGGCCAACTTCTGGATTCGTTCGCCCGCCGGCGCGACCAGGGGGCGTTCGCGGAACTCGTTCACCGGCACGGGGCAATGGTGCTGGGCGTGTGCCGGCGGGTGCTGGGTAACGCCGCCGACGCGGACGACGCGTTCCAGGCGGTGTTCCTGGTCCTCGCCCGCAAGGCGGCTGCGGTGCGGGACCGCGAGCGGCTCGGGCCGTGGCTCCACGGGGTCGCGTTCAATGCCGCGCGCCGGCTCAAGCGGGCGAACCTGCGGCGGACCGCCCGCGAGCGCGGCCGCGCGGGGCAACTCGAACAGACTGCTGGCGCCGCCGACGAGCGCGCCGAACTGCACGCGGCACTCGACGAGGAACTCGCGCGGCTCCCGGACCGGTACCGCTCGGTGCTGGTGCTGTGCGATTTGGAAGGGCGCACGCGGAAAGAGGCCGCTCACGCCCTCGGGTGCCCGGAGGGGACCGTCGGCGGGCGCCTGGCCCGCGCCCGCGAACTGCTCGCGGCCCGGCTCGGCGCCCGCGGCGTGTGCCCGGCCCTCGGGGCGCTCGCCGGGGCGCTGGTGCCGGTCGGGGCGGGGGCCGTCGCCCCGGCGCTGGTTGCCGCACTGGTTCGCGCGGTGGGCGTCGACGAACTGGCGCGCGACGCGGCCCGCGGGCCGATCTCCTCGCACGTGTCCGAACTGGCCGAAGGGGTGGTGAGCAGCATGTTCGCGATCAAGCTTCAGAAAGTGACGGCCGCGGTGCTGTGCTGCGGCCTGGCGCTCGTGTGCGCGGCCGGTGGTGTCCGCCTCGCGAACGCGCAGCCGGAACCGGAGTTCAAGCCTGTACCGCTGCTGATGGACGAGCCGCGCCCGCAACAGAAACCGGATCCGCTCACGCTGCTGGGCCTTCAAAAGGCAGAGGCGACGGGCGCGACTGAAAGTCAAAAGCGTGCAGCAATTATTCCCCTTCGGAAACGCGATCCCGCCGAGGCCGCCGAGACGCTCAACAAGTTTTTCGACCCGCGGCGCGTGACCATCGTGGCGTTACCTGCTGACAAATCGTTACTTGTCTACGCCGACGAAAAGGCGCACGCAACGATCCAAGAACTGCTTCAGCGGGTCGTGAGGGAGCCGGCGCTCAGGAAAGTGACCGCGCTTCGGCTCAACAAGACGGCCGACCTCGCCGACACCGTCAAAACGCTCACGGCGGCGTTCGGAGCCGAGCGGGCCGTCTTCGTGCCGGTGCCGGTTGGTCAGGTGCTGCTCGTTTACGCGAGCGAATCCGACACGCAGACCGTGCAGAAGCTCTTGGCGAGGGTGCTGCTCTCCGCACCTGCGGCATCCGCCGATCCGGTCTGGAAGACGGTGACACTGAAGAACCTTCTTGCCGAGGATGCGGGCGCGGTTGTGCGGGCGCAGTTCGGCGGGCGCGTTTCGATATTCGCGCTGCCGCCGAACCGGCAACTGATGCTGTACGGGCCGGCGGATGTGGTCGAAGCCGCGCTCAAGGTCGTCACCGCGCTGGACGAGGGCGGAACAGCGAAGACGTTCGAAATGCAGTTTCAGAAAGCCGCGTGGTCGGACGTGCTCGATTGGTACGCGAAGGTGTCCGGGCTGGTTATGATCACGACCGCGAAACCGACCGGCACGTTCACGTTTGCCGCTCCCAAACCGGGACAGCGGTACACACTCGCAGACGTCACAGACATCATTAACGAAACCCTGATGCAGCAGAAGCTCCTGCTCGTCCCCCGGCACATGACGTTCTTCATTCAACCGTCCGGCGAGAAGATCGATCCGACCCTGCTGCCGCGCATCGCGCTGGATGAGCTGTCCAAGCGGGGGCGCACCGAAATCGTTGAGGTCTTGATTCCGCTCCGAACGGGCGAAGCGGCCGAGATCAAGGAGGAGCTGACCAAATTGTTAACTCCGCTTGGGACGATTCGCTATGCAAAAGATCGATCGCTCATTGTGGCCGATACCGCCGGGAATGTTGCACGCATCGTGAGCACCCTTGGCGATATTGAACGTGAGCGGGCTAAACGCGAACGCGAGCGGAGCGAGGCGCCCGCGTCCGGGGAAACCGGAGGCACGCCGCGCTGGCTGATTCCGCCCGCTTCGGGCGCGCCGGTGTGGGTCGAGAAGGTGTACCGCTTCAATTTCAAACCGGGGAGCAGTTGGACCGAGGTGTTCGAGGCGTACGAGAAAGCAACCGGGCTCAAAGGCACGTACAAGGCCAAACCGACCGGAACGTTCACGCGATCGACCCCGGCCGTGTCGCACACGCTCGCCGAGTTCACGGACATCATCAACGACGCACTGCTCGCGGATCGGTGGCTGCTGATCCGCCGGGAGGGTACGTTCGTGGTTGTTCCGGCGGATGAGAAAATCGATTCGTCGCTCGTGCCGCGGGTCGCGCCGGAAGGGCTGTCGCGGCTCGGGCGGACGGAACTGGTTCAGGTCATCGTTCCGGTTCCGGCGGGTGCGGCGGAGGAGCTGGTCCCAGCGGTCAAGAAGAGGCTCGGGCCGTTCGGGTCGGTTACCCCACTTCATCGGGTGGATGCGCTGCTGGTTCAGGATGTCGCGGAGAAAGCCCTTGAGGTGTGCAAAATCTTCGGCGTGCCGACCGACCCGAAGCGGTAATTGCCGCCCGCCGTTCGTAAGCTGACTCCCGTTGCCGCCGCCCGGGAGTCGCACCGTGGACCTCACGTACTCCGATTATCTGCACGTCGAACCGCTCCTCTCCCTCCAGCACCCGCGGTCCGAGCCGGAGGAGCACGACGAGTTGCTCTTCATCGTCGTCCACCAGGCCTACGAGCTGTGGTTCAAGCTCCTGCTGCACGAACTCGACAAGGTCAAAGGCGACTTCGTCGCGGGGCGCACGTACCCCGCGATCAGCACCTTCAAGCGGCTCCGCACCGTGCTGAAGGTGGCCGTCGAGCAGGTGGACATCGTCGAGACGCTCACGCCGATGTCGTTCAACAGCTTCCGCGACCGGCTCGATAAGGCGTCGGGGTTCCAGTCGGGCCAGTTCCGCGAGCTGGAGTTCCTGCTCGGGTACAAACGTGCCGACATGCTGAAGTACCAGCCGGAGGGCACGCCGGCGCACGCGCGCTTACAGGCCCGCCTTCGCGAGCCGTCGATCGTTGATGCGTTTTACACCTTCCTCGGGCACCACGGCGTTGCCGTTCCCGGGCACCTCACGGCCCGCGACCTCACCCAGCCGACGCAACCCGACCCGGAAATCGAGGAGGGGCTGTTCCGGCTCTACAAGACCCAGCCCGATCTGGAGATCCTGTTCGAGCTGATGACCGACTTCGACGAGGGGCTGCAGGAGTGGCGGTACCGGCACATCAAGCTGGTGGAGCGGACCATCGGGAGCAAGCGCGGCACCGGCGGATCGTTGGGCGTGGAGTTTTTAAAGCGGTCGCTGTTCCACCCGGTGTTCCCGGACCTGTGGGCGATCCGGCATCGGCTGTAAGCTTGAAGTCGCAAGTCGTCAGGTCGCAAGTCATCAGGTCGAAAGCCGGCCGCACACGGAGCCTTCAATACTGCGACTTCCGAACCAACGGCTTTGCGACTCAAATCCGCTCTTCGACTTTACGACTTTCGACCTGACGACTTGCGACTTCAGACTCGTAAGATAGCCGCGACGTGACCGCCACGCTGGGGGTGCCGATGCGCAAGGTGATTTTCGTTCAGGGCGGCGGGCTGGGCCAGGACCAGGAGCTGTCGGTGCGGCGCCTGTTCGCGGCCGCGAAGGTGCCGGTCGAGTTCGAGGTGCATCTGGCCGGGCGGATCGCGCTCGAGCACGGCAAGGACGCGCTCCCGAAGGCCACCTTCGACGCGATCCGCGAGTGCGGGCTGGCGCTGAAGACCAAGCTGCTCCAGCCGAAGGGCGTCGGCATGCCCACGGCCCACGGCCCCAGCTCCGTGCCCACCAACTACAACGTCGCGTTCCGGCGGCAGCTCGGGCTGTTCGCCTCCATGCGGCCGGTGCACAACCTGCCCGGGATCGCGAGCCGGTTCACGGGCGTGGACTTCCTCCTGTTCCGCGAGATCACCGAGGACCTGTACACCGCCAGCGAGCACGAGATCGTGCCGGGCGTGGTGCAGAGCTTCAAGATCGTGACCGAGGCCGCGTGCCTGCGGTTCTTCAAGCTCGCCTTCGACACCGCCCGGAAGCGGGGCCGCAAGACGGTCCACTGCATCCACAAGGCGAACATCCTCAAGATGGCCGACGGGCTGTTCCTCGAGTGCTTCTACCGGGTCGCGAAAGAGTACCCCGAGATCGCGGCGAAGGACCTGATCGTCGACAACACCTGCAACCAGCTCGTGAGCCGCCCGCAGCAGTTCGAGGTGCTCGCGGCGGGCAACCTGTACGGCGACCTGCTGTCGGACCTGGGCGCCGGGCTGGTGGGTGGGGTCAGCACGACGGCGGCGATCAACAAGGGGAACGGGACCACCGTGTACGAGGCCGTGTACGGGGCGTCGCACGAGGCGGTCCCGCCGGACATGAGCAACCCGCTGCCGCTGATCCTGCCCGCCATCGAGCTGCTCAAAGACCTGGGCGCGGCCGAGGCCGCGGCCCGGATCCAGAAGGCGGTGGAGGCGGTGCTGCTGGAGGGCCGGACCCGCACCCGCGACATCGGCGGCACCGCGACCACGACCGCGTTCACCGACGCCATCATCGGCCGCATGTGACGGCCCGTTTCCCGCTACCGCACGGCCGCCGAGAAAGCGAGCGCCCACGTTGGAACTGCTGAACTTCACCGGCAACATCGCCCTCGCCGCGTTGCTGGGTGTCGTGATCGGCGCGGAGCGGCAGCTCCGCCGGCACCCCGCGGGGCTGCGCACCAACGCGCTGGTCAGCACCGGGGCGGCGCTGTTCGTGAGCCTCACCCAGCTCCTCGGCGACCACAACAGCCCGAGCCGGATCGCGTCGTACATCGTCAGCGGGGTCGGGTTCCTCGGCGGCGGCGTCATTCTGAAAGACGGCACGACGATCCGCGGGCTGACCACCGCCGCGGGGCTGTGGTGCAGCGCCGCGGTCGGCACGATGGCCGGGATCGGGTTCGGCACGCATGCCGCGATCGGTACCGCGTTCGTGCTCGCGCTGGTGCTCGGGCTGCGGCCGGTGGCGCGGTGGATCGACGCCCGGCAGGCGCACGCGCCGGACGCCCCGGGGCACTACAAGTTGCGGGTCGTGTGCCAGGAGCGGGAGCACGCGGTCGTGCGCGCGGCGGTCGCCCGCCACCTCGGGTCGGCGCCGGGGGTGGTGGTCACCCGAATCGCGACCGAGAAGCCGAAGCGTAAGAAGCAGGCGGTCGTGAACGTGACCGCGGTCGCGACCCCGGCCGACGACCGGGCCATCCAGGACACCATCGGCCGGGTACTCATCGAGCCGGGCGTGCGGTCCGCGAGCTGGGAGAAGCTCCCGCCGCCGCCGGAGTGACGCCACCTCTTGTAGCTCACTCTGTGTGTTCGCGGTTCGACTGTCGATGTCTGCTTCGGCTTTCGTCTTTATGACACAGATATTCCTGCCTGTGCGGCCTTCTCGCGCTACACAGACAAGAATGTCTGTGCCACAAGAAACAGACACAGCCACCCGCGTTCGGTACCCAGAGACTTGTGCCCTTGGGCCTTTTGCGTCACCCGGTTCGCCTTGTGCGTTCAGAGGTGGCGTGTTACATCGGCGCCGCTGCGGATTCCATCTCCCGACCGGAACCCGCTGACCCCGGGAGCCGATATGCCCCCCTCGTTCGTTGTGATCGTGCCCACCCGGAACCGTGCGGCCCTTGCGAAGAACGCGATTGGCAGCGTACTTTCGCAGGCGGGTACCAACGTCCGGTTGCTCGTTTCGGACAATTCAACGACTCCGGCGGAACGGGCGGAACTGGCCGCGCACTGCTCCCAACTCGCGGACCCGCGGTTGCAGTACGTGAACCCGCCCGAGCCGCTGCCGATGCCGGCGCACTGGGAGTTCGCCGTCGGGTACGCCCAGGAGAACTACGACGCCACCCACTTCGTCATCCTCACGGACCGGATGATGTTCCGGGCCGGGATGCTCGCCGCCGTGACCGAACTGGTCGCCGAGCGGCCCGACGACGTGCTGTCATACAACGACGACATGGTTCACGACCTGCACGCTCCGGTGCGGTTGGAACGGAAACCGCTGACCGGGAAGGTGTTCGACCTCGAAGCGGAGCAACTCCTGTATCTGTCCTCGATCGGGGTGTTTCCGCAGGCGCTACCGCGGATGCTCAACTGCGTCGTGCCGCGCGGCCTGCTGGCGGCGATCCGCACCCGGTTCGGGGACGTGTACACGTCCGTGGCCCCGGACCTGTGCCACGCGTACCGGTGCATGGCGCTGCGCGACCGGGTCCGGTATTTCGACGCCCCGGTGATGGTGCAGTACGGGTTCGCCAAGAGTAACGGGACCGGTTACTACGCCGGCAAGACGAACGACGCCTGGGCGGACTTCAATCGCTGCGCCGGGGCGCGGGGCATCACGTTCGCGGCGCCCGTTCCCGAGGTGTGCTGCAACCTGAACGTTGTGTACCACGAGTACTGTTTCGTGCGCGAGCAGGCCAACGACCCGGCCCGTTTCCCGGCGGTGGACTGGAAGCGGTACGTTCACGCCATCGCCAACGACATTCAGTCGTGCGCGAATCCGGAAACCCGTGCGGCCCTGTTCGCCACACTGAAGGCGCGGGTCGGCGCGGACCTCGCCGGGTGGACCCCGCCGCCCGCGGCGCCGCCGGCCCCTCCCGCGCCGCGAAGATCCCTCTGGGCCAAGCTGCGCGACGCGGCCCGCGCCGCACGGGGGGAACCGGCCGCCGACGGCACCTTCCGGACCACCGCCGCGGCCCTCGCGTACTCGCACCGCACCGCACCCGCCTACGTGCCGATCAACGACCACGTCCAGTACATGCAGCGCGGCTGGAAGCTCGCCGGTTGACCCGTTCCCGACGCGAACCGAGGAGGACCGCATGACCGCCCCGCGATTCAGCATCGTGATCCCCACCCGCGAGCGCCCGCACACGCTCGAGCACACCCTCGCCACGTGCCTGGCGCAAGCGGGCGACTTCGAGGTCGTGGTGAGCGACAACGGGAGCGGCCCGCGCACCCGCGAACTGGTCGAGGCCTGCGCCGACCCGCGGGTGCGGTACGTCCGCACCCCGGCGCTGCTCGCGATGACCGACAGCCTCGAGTTCGCAGTATCGCACGCCCGCGGCGAGTACGTCATCGTCCAGGGCGACGACGACGGGCTGCTGCGGCACGCGCTGGCCGCGGTCGACGCGGCGCTGACCGCCACCGGGGCCGCCGTGCTCCAGTGGGACAGCGCGGTGTACAACTGGCCGGACGTCAGCAACCCCTACTTCAGCCCGGACACGCTGCTGCTGCCGCTGCTGCACCGGCCCGTCGGGCACCTGCTCCGGCCGCGCGCGGCGCGCCAGGTGATCGCCGAGGTGGCGGCCGGCCGGGTGCCCTACTCCGAACTGCCGGTCATCTACAACGCCGTCATCAAGCGCGACCTGTTCGACCGGCTCCGGGCGCGCACCGGGCGGGTGTTCAAGACCCGCACGCCCGACGTACACGCCGCGTTCGCGGTGGCCGCGCTGGTGGACACGTTCCACGCGCTGCGTGCCCCGATCGGGGTGTGCGGGCGCTCCGGGGCGAGCACCGGCGTCGCGCGGCACTTCAGCAAGAAGGGGTCGCCAATCGACAACGAGTTCCGCCGGCTCAACGAGGCCGCCGGGCTCTCGCTGCACCCGTGGGTCCCGGACCTGCCGCCCATCCCGTCGGCCGTGGCCGACGCGTTCCTGTGGGCGAAGGCCGATCTGTTCCCGGACGACGCGGGCACGAACCTGGACCGCGCCCAACTGGTCCGGGACTGTATCGCCGAGACCGAACTGGACAGCGCCGCCGAGTGGAACGAGGTGCGTGCCGCGTGCCGCGCGGCGCTGGCCGACGCCCCGGAACTGCTCGCGTGGTTCGAGCGCGAGTACGGGGCACGGGAGTGGAGCGAACTGCCGCGGCCGGACCGCGGCCGGCACCGGTCCTGGCGCCGCTACGGGCCGGGGCACCTGTTCCTCGACACCGCCGCCCTCGGCGCGTGCAATGTTGACGACGTGGCCGATCTGTGCGAGCGCCTGCTCGGTTACGCGCGCGACGGCGTCAACCTCCACATCGAAACCTCGGCCGGGGACGCCGAGCGGTCCGAGCTTCAAGAGAAGGAGTCCCAGGTCCGGTACCTGACCCGCGAGTGCGCGGAACTGCAAGAGCAACTGCGCCGGCAGCACACGGCGTTCACCCTGCACATTGAGGGGCAGGACGAGCGGCTGCGGGTTCAGGAAGAACGGCTCAAACGCCAGGACGAGGTGCTGGCCGGTCAGCGGCTCCGGATCGTGGGGCTCGAGAAGCAGGCCCAGAAGGGCGTGATCGGGCGGATCGCGGACCTGATCCGCCCGCGCCGCGCCGGTTAACTCGGTGCGGCGCGGGCGGAGGTCAGTAGCCGACGGCCGCGCCGTCCTTGCGGGACTCGGTGCCGCCGTGCAGCACGTTCGTCTTCGGGTCGATCAGGATGCCCTGATAGCCGCCGCCGTTCACCTTGACGCGCTCGACCACGTGGCCGCGGCGCTCCAGTTCCTTGGCCACCTCGTCCGAGATGCCGGGCTCGGCCTTGATCGTGCCGCCTTTTGCGCCCGCGGGTTCCCCCCGCGGGCTCGCGCTGCCGACGTGCTCGACCCGGGGCGCGTCCCCGGCGGCCTGCACGTTCATGCCGAAATCGATCAGGTTCACCAGCACCTGAACGTGCCCCTGCGGCTGCATGTCGCCGCCCATCACCCCGAACGTGAGCCACGGCTTCCCGTCCTTGGTGACCATCGCCGGGATGATGGTGTGAAAGGGCCGCTTGCCGGGTTCGAGCTTGTTCGCGTGGCCCTCGTCGAGCGCGAACAGGCACCCGCGGTTCTGGATGCCGAACCCGGTGCCCGGGGCGCTCAGTCCGGACCCGAAGCCCGAGTAGTTGCTCTGAATCAGTGACACGCAGTTGCGGTCCTTGTCCACCACCGTCAGGTAGATCGTTTCCGAGGTGCTCAGTTTCGGGTCGCCGGCGGGCACGTCGGTGAGCGCTTTGTTCGGGTCGAGCAGCTTGGCCCGCTTCGCCGCGTATTCTTTTGAGACGAGGTCCGCCACCGGCACCTTCGCGAACACCGGGTCCGCGTAGAACTTTCCGCGGTCGGCGAACGCGAGCTTCGTGGCTTCGACGAGCAGGTGCCAGTAGTCGGGTGAATTCGGCCCCATCTTTTTCACGTCGTGCGGCTCGATCAGGTTGAGCATCTGCAGCGCGGCGATGCCCTGGCCCGGCGGCGGCAGCTCCCACACGTCGTACCCGCGGTACGACGCCTTGACCGGATCGACCCACTCCGACGTGTGATCGGCGAAGTCCTTGAGCGCGAAAAGGCCCCCGACCTTGTCCGAAAGCGCCACGAGCTTTTCGGCGATTTCTCCCTTGTAGTAGGCGTCGCGCCCGCCATCCGCGATCAGCTTGTAGGACCGGGCCAGGTGCGAGTTCTTGAACACCTCCCCCGCGTTCGGCGCGCGGAGCGCGGCCCCGTCGCGGATCAGAAAGGTGTCGCGCATCCCGGGGTCGCGCATCTTGTTGACCGATTTCCAGTACCCGGCGATCACCTCCGGAACCGGCACTCCGCTTTCCGCGTACCCGATGACCGGGGTGAGCAGTTCCTTGAAGCCCTTCGTGCCGAACCGGGTCCGGAGCTGGTCCCAGCCGTCCACGCACCCGGGGACCGACCACGACAGCGGCCCGGTGGTCGGAATCGCGTTCAGCCCCTTTTCTTTGAAGTACGCGAGCGTGGCTTTGCCCGGCGCGCGACCGCTGGCGTTGAGGCCGTAGAGCTTTTGCGTCTTCGCGTCCCAGACGATCGCGAACAGGTCGCCGCCGATGCCGCACGAGGTGGGTTCCATCAGCCCCATCGCCGCGCTGGTGGCGATCGCGGCATCGACGGCGTTGCCGCCGCCTTTGAGCACGTCGAGCCCGACCTGCGCCGCGAGCGGGTGGCTGGTGGCGACCATGCCGTTGGTCGCCACGGTGACGGAACGGGTGGACCGCCCCGCCGGCGTGACCGGACGCTCCGCGGCCAGAAGGGCGGCTGCGGCGAGCGCGAAGGCGGCAGCGAATGGAACGCGGGTGCGCATTTGACGGACTCCAAAGTCTACCCACCCCCTCCCTGAAGGGAGGGGAGCAAGAGCCAATCAACCACGCGCCGGTTGCGCGGTTTCTTGCTCCCCTCCCTTCAGGGAGGGGGTGGGGGTGGGTTTGTTTTCACTTCGGTAGCGGCACTTGCTCTTTCGCCCGCAGGTACGCGATCAGATCACGCACCTCGTCGGGCTTCATCTGGTCGAACAGCCCTTCGGGCATGATCGACACGTTCGTGGGTTTGCGCGTGACCACGTCCGCGACCGGGACCGTGAGCGTGTCGTTGACGGTGCGCACGGTGACCGCGTCCTTCGTCTCGCGTAACACGATCCCGCTGACCACGCGGTCGTCGGCGAGGGTGAAGTTCACCAGCCGGTACTCGCTGGGCACGACCGCGCTCGGGTCGAGAACGTTCTCTAGAACGTATTCGAGACTGGCGCGCTGCGAGCCTGTCAGCTCCGGCGCGACCGATTGCCCCTCGCCGAACATCTTGTGACACGCCGCACAGTGCTTGGTGAACATCACCCGACCGTTTACGGGGTCGGCCTTTTTGATGCTGTCCTCGGTGAGCACGCCCTTCCATTTCGCGATCAGCGCGGCCCGCTCCTTGGCGACTGGCGTGATCTTGCCCCAGACCTTTTCGAGCCGCTCGGAGGTCGCTTTGTCGTTCAGCGCGAGGACTTGGCGCGCGGTCACCACGGGAACGTCGGCTCGCGGAATGTGGCCCTTTTCGACGGCGTCGAGAAGCTCCTTCGCGAAGCCGACGCGGGCCGCGAGCGTCTGGACGGCGTCGGCCTTTTCTTCCGGTGTGAACTTCGGGTACGCCTTAATGATGGCTGCGGGAGTTGCGGGATCGGGGAGTTGCGCCAGCGCGCGGATCGCGGTCCCGCGCAACGCCGGGTCGTCGAGGAGTGCGTGGAGCGTCTTGGCGAAGTCGGGGAGCTTGCGCGGGGCGAGCAGTTCGACCGCGGCGCGGCGGTCGTCGGCCTTCGCGCTGGCGTCCGTAATGCGCGTCGCCAGTGCGGCAATGGCGCCCTTGTCGCCGAAAACGACGGCGAGCGCCTCGGCTTCGCGCGCGACCTGCTTTGACTCGCTCTTGAGGAGTTGAGGGGACACTTCGGCCCAGAACAGTGGGGGGGGGACCTGTGGCCGGCCCACCAGTGACTCGCGGATCGTGTTCAGAGCGTCAATCTGCCGATCGATGGTGCTCGCACCGGGCAGGTCAAGAACCAGCTGATTGAGCAGGTCCGTCATCGGTTGTTCGGGTTGGTTTAACGCCCAACGAATGAAGTTTCGGCGCACGACGCGCGACTCGGGTCGGTACGCGAAGAACACCACCATCGTGGAACGCCTTCGCGCCGGCACCTGCGAGAGGTAGCGCTCGATACCGTACCACGCGAGCAACTGAGACGCCTCGTCCGCGCTGGCATACACGGTGTGGTGTGCCAGCGCGACCGCGACGCGGAGGGCCGCGTCCCCGCTCAACCGCTGGAGCAGTGAGGCCATCGCGTTGAGTACGAGCGGCGATTGTTCCTTGTCGGCGAATCTGGCGAGAGCCGTCGAGATCGACGTTTGGTTGCCGGCAGCGTCGATCAGCCGCACCGCCCAACTCCGGACGTGTTGGTTCGTGTCTTTGAGCAGCGCCAGCAGTTCAGCGGTCGTGTTGTGTCCGATCACCTCGAGCGCCCAGAGCGCCCGCAGTCGTCTCGGACCCTCCTTCTCTTCGCTCAGCAACTTTCGCAGAGCGTCGGGCGTCTCCTTACCGAGTTTCCCGGCCGCGGCCCTCTCCTGCAACACCCGGCGTGCTTTCCGCACGAACCAGTCGTTCGGGTGCAGTTGCAGCTTCACCAACTCCGCGTCGGTCAGCTTCGCGATGTCGCCTTTAAACGGTTGGGCGCCCTTGTACACCACGCGGTAGATGCGGCCGTTGGTGGTGTCGGCCTTGTCGTAGTTGTGGCACTCGCCGGTGTCGCACCAGTCGCTGACGTAGAGCCCGCCCTCCGGTCCGGTCTTCACGCAGATGCCGCGGAACCAGGAGTCGTTCGCGAACAGGAAGTCCGGGCGGCGCACGCCCTTCATCCCGCTTTTCGTGCGTTCCAGGCCGTCGTTGTTCAGTCGATTGCCGTGGATGTTCGCGGTGAACAGCGTGTTGCGGTACTCCTTCGGGAAGTTGTCCGCGAGGTAAATCGCCGCCCCACTGTGCGCGTGCCCGCCGCCGGCGTCGGAGTGCTCGGGCTTGCCGCCCACGCCGGTGGTGCGCGAGCTGGTCCAGTCGCCCCCGGCCCAGTGCTTGTAGTCCACGCAGCTACCCATCAGCCCGTAGGCGTGGGGGTTCGGGTCGTGGCCGTACATCCGCTGGTAGTGCCCGCCGGGGACGAAGTGGAACAGGTGGTCGATCACGCAGTTCGTGATGAACATCTCGCCGTGGTCGTCGAAGTCGAGGCCGAACGGGTTGGTGGTGCCGTGCGCGACCGCCTCGAACGCCTTCCGCGTGGGGTGGTAGCGCCACACGCCGCAGTCGAGGTAGGTGCGCTTCTCTTTCGGCGTGCCCGGCGCGCCGACGAACGACTTCGCTTGAATGCCGTTGCAGCCGTAGAGCCAGCCGTCCGGCCCCCAGACGAGCGAGTTGAAGATGTTGTGCTTCGTGTCGACCATGTTCCAGCCGTCGAGCTTCACCTCCGGCTTGCCGGGCTTGTCGCCGTCGAGGACGGGAACGAAGGTGAGGTTCGGGAGCGAGCACAGCCAGATGCCGCCGAACCCGTACTCGATGCCGGACAGGTTCACGCCGTTGTCGAGGAACACGGTCTTCTTGTCGTGAACGCCGTCGCCGTCGGTGTCTTCGAGGATCATGACGCGGTCGGTTCCCTTGCCGTCCCGGCTCCACTTGGGGTAACTGAGACACTCCACTACCCACATCCGGCCGCGGTCGTCGAACGTGAACGCGATCGGTTGGACGATGTCCGGTTCGCCCGCGAACAGCGTGGCCTTGAAGCCGTCGGGGAGGGTCATCTTGCCCGCGGCGTCCTTCGCCGGAACGGGCTTGTCGGCGTCGGCCGCGGTGAGCCGCGGGCCGGCAGTGAAGGTCAGCAGGGCGAGGAGAAGGGCGCGTGTCCGCATGGTGGGTGTGAGCGGGGTTGGGGGAGGGCTGATTTCGGGATATGGTAACCGCAAGTGTGGTCGAGCCGCCAGCGTAAGCTGGCAGGTAGCGCTAAAGGTGATTGGTAACCGTTTGCGCACCGACCAGCTCACGCCTTCCAGTCGGTCACACGATTGGAGCTGACGGTAGTTGCCGTGAGGGGAGAAATCGCGAGCGCCCCAGGAGGGGCGCGATGCTTCCGCTGCCGATGTGGTTCGTTGCTCAGGAGTTCGGGGATGCGGCCCTGGAAACCGCTGCTGTACCCGGCAGCTGGTCGCGGTTGCGGCCGTGCTTAGACCGCATGGGCAGTCAACTCGCAGTCGAGATCCGACTAGTGATTGGGACGACTCGAATTCTGGCGGTTATTGTGGCCTACACCAAACTGATTCAGAACTCACGTCGAAAGTTGATTACGACTGCCCACACGGCCCGTCTCAGACAGTTCCGTCACTTCGGCGCGCGGTGTCGTGCGGTCCGATCAGGTGGGTAACGGTGCGAGCCGCTTATCGTTGACGCGCGGTGCCGGGAGGCGCGCCGCGACCCAGGCCAGGAGCGCGTCGTAGGCGGCTTCGTATTCGGCCAGACTGGCGCCGAGGTTCGTCCGGTGCGGCGCGGCCGTTGGCTCAGTCACTGTGACCGCGCAGTCGCCTTCGACGAACGCGAACACCTCTTTCAAGTCGTCGGCGGTCTCCGTGGTGCGGATCGTGACCGACCAGGAGATGTGGCAGCGGTTCGGGTCCAGTTCGTCGAGGCCCGGGACCGCGTCGAGGTCGGCCGCCACCGCGAGCAACTCGCCGCGCTTCCCGAGGTTACGAATCAGGAGCAGCGGGTCCATCCCGTCGATCAGCAGCCGTGGCCCGGGGACGATAACGACCTGATAGACGCGCGGCCCGGCGGGCGCCGGCGGGGGCGCCGCTGGGGCCGCGGCCCCGCCGGCGTCCCCGTTGGCCGCTCGGGTGAGCGCTTCGAACAGCGCCGCCGGCGGGTCCGCGGGCGCCCCGGCGCGGACCGCCGCGAACTGACCGTTCAGCCCGTCCACGGCGCGGAGCATCAGGTCCACGCGGTCCCGGGTGACCGGCAACTGCCCCTTCCGCAGCCGGTCGAGCAGTTGCTCCAGCGCGTGCGTGAGCCGGGTGATGCCTTCGAACCCGAACACCCCGCTCCCGCCCTTAATGGAATGGGCCGCGCGGAACACCGCGTTCAGCGCCTCCGGGTCCGGGGCGCCGTCGGTGACGCTCAGCAGCCCCGACTCGAGCGCCGCGAGGTGCTCGCCCGCCTCGTCCAGAAAGATGCCGAGCAACTGGTCCAGATCGACTGGCATGGGGGCGGCCGGTTAGGGGAGCAGGTCGCGAACGACCTGCACGAGTTGGGCGGCCTTGAAGGGCTTGACGAGCCAGCCGGTGGCGCCGGCCGCCTTGCCCTGTTGCTTGACCTCCGGCTGTGACTCCGTGGTCAGCATAATGATTGGGGTGCTCTTGAGTTGGGGCCGCGTGCGGGCCTGCTTCACGAACGTGAGGCCGTCCATCACGGGCATGTTCACGTCGCTGATGATGATGTCCACCCGGGCGCCGGCCAGCTTGTCCAGCGCCTCCTGCCCGTTGGCGGCCTCGAGGACCGTGAACTGCGCGTCGCTCAGGGCCATCGCCACCATCTGCCGGAACGTGAGCGAGTCGTCGACGATGAGCGCGGTTTTTGCCATGTGAGTGCCTTCAAAAGAGTTCAAACGATCCCGAAGCGTCGCCGGCCTCGGACGTCGGTTCTGGTGCGGTCACGCGGTCCACGACCCGGCGCTCCGACTGCATGGTGGCCCGGGCGCGGAGGCGTTCCAGCAGTTGGGCCCCGCGGGCCGGGTCGTCGGACAGCGCGTCCCGGGCCTCGCGGAGCGCCGCGGCCACGTGGTCCAGTTGCTGGTTGACCGCGTCCTGGAACTGGAGCGCGGTCATGGCGTCCTCGATGTCCCCGGCGAGCTGCTCGGCGCCGGCCGCGCCGGCCTTCACCTCGGC
>NZ_JAXBLV010000237.1:0-30198 GCF_034097035.1 Gemmata algarum | reverse complement strand
GGCGGGGGGGGGGGGGGGGGGGGGGGGGGGGGGGGGGGGGCGCGCCGCCCGACGCCATGACCTCCCACCGGGCGAGACTAGGCCCCGATGCCGATTCCTGCAACTGCTGCTTCTCGCCGGAGATCTTCTTGGGGAAGACGCGCCCGGCGAACGCGAAGATATGGCGCGTGGCCGCATCGCGGAACGCTTGCGGGCACAGCGGGTCGGCGGGATCGGGCCAAAGGGCCGCGCAAATGACCGCACGACACGCCGCGAGCGGCCGGCGTGCCCACCAGATGTGAAGCGTGGAGATGTGCCCGTGCCGGATCGACTTCTCGCGCCGTGCGTGCGCCGAGATGCGGGCGATGGGAAGGTCCACTTCAATCAGTCGCTTAGGGTGGTTCACGTTCGCCATTACCGTTTTTTGCGATTATTCTTACGGTCGTTGTTTTTCTTTTGGCCACTTGCCGTCCGAAGGCCCAATGCCTGGCGGAACACCGGATGAATCTCCCAAGCCATGCCGCGATCAACATTTGTTCGATTGTGGAGCAGTTCTGGCTCTTCGGCAAAGGCATAATGACGATATGTTCCATCTGGCAGCTCCTCTCGAGCGGTCAAAAAGCCAATCTCGTAGAGGAATGCTGCGACTTGCATCGGCCGAGATGGGCGGCCGCTACTTGTAAACGATAGATCAATATGCTGAAGAATTCGATTAGTAATGCGGCTTTGTAGGTCAGCCGTAGAATAGTCCTCGGCTCCATCGGCGAATGCGTTAATTAGCTCTCGCACCTCCGCGCATTCCGATCGGTATTCCGCAGATAGATCATCGATTCGGGTTCTCCCAAATCCATCTAGCACTTCAACAATGTGCTTCTTGTAGATTTGCGGTGATTTTTGAATAGCGGCCCGTTCGGCCGCTAATTTGGCGAGTTCGATCATCCAGCGTGGGCGATGTCGCGAGAGAGTCGAGAGTACGACATGAGGCGGGCGCAAAATTTGCCTTTGGCCTACTGTATCATAGCCCCAATCCATCTCGGCTTCAAATATTAATGAAATCAACTGTTCTGCTCGATACGAGCCTGCGATCCCTGCAAAGTACTGCAGGGCGGAATTTTGCTTTGTTCGACGCAAGTAGGCGTCAGCACGCCGGGCTAGAAGATCTCTGAGTTGCAGAATATCCCAGCGGATGTCAATAATGTACTGATCGACTTTTCCAAGAGACTCAGCGTCGGACCTGATAATCTTCCATACATTAGGCCTTATTCCGGTCCGTATCCTGAGTTCTGGAATAAGATTAATTAGTTGACGACAGGCGTTGAAGAACGAAGATACCTTGGCTCGAGATTCTGGCGAGTTGACAAAATTCTCATCAACATCGTCAACAAATAACCATAGAGTTGAGCCATCTTTCATCCATCGCTGGACTGTTTTTTCGGGATTTGATGTGCCAAGGCTCTTTTTCTCCGGCACCTGGGCTATCCGAAGGCGATCAAGAATGCTCGACACGAAATTTCGAGATTTATACCCGTTCTTCTCAGCCTCCTCAACCAAGCTAATAGCATCATCTGACCACGCCGCGCCGATACGTGACCCGATCTCTGAGGCAAGCAGTCCCAAAATCTGTCGCTTCCACCCCTTGGTCCAAGCTGCAGAGTCACTAGATGAGACATCTGGGGATAGAGACGCGCCTGTAGTTTTTACGCTGACGACATCTGCACTTTTCAATAGGTGCAGCGCCTTACGCAGAATTGCCGATTTCCCTTCGCCACGGTATGCGCGAAGAATGAGGAAGGGCGAATCATCTTTCATGAATCGACTGATCTCGTCACGTTCGACGAAGTATGACTGAAAAATATCCTCATTTTCGTCTTCGGCCGCGTCATTTCCAAAGAGCGATCGGTCGGTCAGTGAAATTGTCGCCTTCGGTAAAGCTGGCATTCTTGAACTCCAAAGGAGATCGGTTCGCCGTGTTGCATTGCAGTTAAGTCAGCCTTATCAACACTGATGGCTGGATCTGGTAATGCTCCACCGTCATTACCGGCTTCCACTCAAGCCGAGCCGGGTCGTTGACGATGTGCAGTTCCGGTGTCGTGGCGCAGTTGAAAACCGCGTACAGCCAGTAATCGCCCTTGAGCCGCTGGGCGGTCCGGTACTCGTTCTCGCTCAGGGCCACCACGCCCACGCCCGCGCGGCCCTTCACCTCGATGAACCGCACCTCCAGGAAGGTCCGCGGGTCGTGCGGGTGCGGGCGCCGGCTGATCAGATCGAACCCGCGGTTCTCGCTCTCGACGCTCTCGACCACCCACCCGCGGGCCTGCTCGTGCCGGATCGCCTCGGCGACGGCGATCTTTTCGATCTCGTCGTCCCGGACCATCGGCGCCAGTTGCGGGCTGGCCCGGTCGGGGTGCGGCAGGAGCGCGGCCCGGCCGACGTGGGTAATGTCTGCGATCGTGCAGTGCCGTTCCAGCTCCAGTTCGCGTTTCCGCGTGTCGCGCCGGGCGTTCAGCTCATCTAAGTGCGACTCCGCCTGTGCGATCACCCCGTCGAGCCCCGGGACCGTTTGCCCCTCGATCTGCCGGTTGAGGTACTCGCCGAGCTGGTGCTGCTGGCGGTCGATGAGCGCGTTCAGGCTGATCTCGACGTGCTGCTCGACGCGGCCCACCTCCCGCGCCCGCGCCTCCGCCGCACCGGCCGCCCACGGCTTCAGCGCGTGCTCGTACAGGAACCGCTCGACCGGCGGGCGGTCCGGCATCGTGAGGGCGGCCGGAACGGGTGTGCCCGCGGGGCTCGGGGACACGTCGTGCAGGATCGTCGGCTCGTGCAGCGCCATCGCGCCGCCGGCCGACGTCTCGACCGCGAACAGCCGGCGGTGCAGCGTGAACCCGCGCCCGTCCTTCACGGACGCGGCGAACACGTCGAGCACCGCGGGGCGGTCGCGGTGCAGGTCGAAGAACACGGCGCCGCGCCGCAGGTGGTCCTCGACGCGCGCCAGGATGTCGGTCCGCACCGCCTCGAACAGCGGGTGCCCGGGGGTGACCCACTCCGCCTCGAGGTCGGACGGCAGCACCGACTTGTCGAACGCCACCTTCTTGTACTCGCGCCCGAGCTTGCCGAACTTCGGCTCCTGGGCGTCCCCGATCGCGAACAGGTTCCGCGGCGTTTTGCCGACCCGGTACACCCGGCTGTTCGGCCCCGTGGCCTTCGGCTGCACCCCGGACTCCGGCGCGGCCGCGACGAAGAACTGCTCGATCACCTCCGGCACCAGCCGCCGCTCCTTCGCTTCCGCGCTCTTGCCCACGACCGCGGACAGGTTGAGTTCGCGCTTCGCCAGGCCCTCCAGCGCGCTCTCGGTGATGGCCCGGAACCGGTCCGGGCTGACGTCCTTCACGATCCGGTCCTGGATCTTGTGCTCGTCGGTGAGCCGGGCGTACATGTCGCGGAACAGCTTTTCCAGCAGAGCCGAGGGGAACACCTCGCCGACCACGTCGAACACCTGATCGGTGCCCAGCTCGCGGCGGATCTCGCGGAGCCGGTCGAGCAGCTTGTGCAGCACCCGGCCTTCCCGCGTGTTCTGCGCGACGAAGTTGAACACCAGGCAGTCCTTCTCCTGCCCGTACCGGTGGATGCGGCCCACCCGCTGCTCGAGCCGGACCGGGTTCCACGGGATGTCGAAGTTGATCATCAGCCAGCAGAACTGGAGGTTGATGCCCTCGCCCGCGGCCTCGGTCGCGACCAGCACCTGGGCCGACTCCTTGAACTCCCGCTCCGCGTAGATCCGCGTGCCGGCGGTGTCGCGGTCGCCGATCTTCATCCCGCCGTGGATCTGGGTGACGGTCAGCCCCCACTCGCGCAGCTTGCCGACCGGCCGCCCGTCGCGCCCGTCCCCGACGAGGTAGTCGAGCGTGTCCTTGTGCTCGGTGAACACGAGCAGCCGCATCGTCGGGTCGCGGAACAGCCCGTGCTCGGTCAGGACGGAGCGGAGCTTGTTCAGCTTCGATTGGGCGTCGCGCGACTCGAGCCCGCGCGCCTGGCCGATGAGCCGGGAGAGCTGCGCGATCTCCTCGCGCAGCACCGCCGGGTCGGCCGACAGCACCTCGCCCTCGAGCCGCGAGATGATCCGGCCCTGCTCGTCGTCGGTCAGGTCGTCGAAGTCGTCCGGGACGCGCTGCTCGATCTGCTCGCGGCGGTGCGCTTCGGGGTCCTCGAGGATCTTCTCGCGGCGCTCGCGCATCCGCTCCAGGCTGCGGCGCACCGCGTACACGGACGACGCCATGCGGCGCTGGAGCAGCGCCATGGTGAACCCGATCGCGCGCCCGCGTGCGGTCTCCTCGCCCGCGGCGGCCGTGGACTGCTCCTCGACGTAACGGGTCAGCTCGTCGTAAAAGGCGAGCTCGTCGCCGTCGAGGTCGAACGCGGCGGTGCGCACCTCGCGCTTGGTGAACAGCTTGCGGACCGCGCCCGTTTCGGGGTGCGGGAACGTGACCAGCGCTTCCTTGGTGCGCCGCAGGTAGAACGGGGCCTCGTGCTCGCGCATCGCGTGCTGGAGGCTGTGGACGCTGCCGTACACATCGGCGTCGAGCAGCGCGAGGAACCGGCGGAAGTGGTCCTGGTCGCCCTTGTGCGGGGTCGCCGTCATCAGGAGGAAGTGGTCGGTCATCCGCGACAACGCCTCGCCGAGCCGGTAGGCGTAGGTCTTGCGGTCGTCGGCCGGGGCGCTCATCTTGTGCGCCTCGTCCACGATCACCAGATCCCACCGCGACCGGAGCAGGCTCTCGCGGGCGTCCTCGATCACCGACACCCACGACACGGACGTGATGACCTGGTCCTTGTCCTGCCACGGGTTCTGGCCGTAGTTGGCCCGCAGCACGTCGCCGCGGACGACCTCGAACTTCTCGCGGAACTTGTCGGACAGCTCGCGCTGCCACTGGAACGTGAGGTTGGCCGGGGTGACGATGAGCACCCGCTTGGCGAGCCCGCGGGCCTTCAGCTCCTTGAGGAGCAGCCCGGCCATGATGGTCTTGCCGGCCCCCGGGTCGTCGGCCAGGAGGAAGCGGATGCGGGGCAGGCGCAGGAAGTAGTTGTAAACGGCCTCGAGCTGGTGCGGGAGCGGGTCGACGCGGGCGATGGAGAGCGCGAAGAACGGGTCGTACTCGTACGCCAGCCCGAGCCGCTGGGCCTCGACCCCGAGCCGGAACAGCCGGGCGTCGCCGTCCAGGGGCTCGTGCCCCGAGGACACGGTCAGCCGCGCGAGCTGGTCGGGCGTGAGAACGGGGTCGTGCGTGAGTCCGGTTCGCAACCCGCGTCCGATCAGCTTGACCGCGTCCCCCATCGGCACGACGGCGAGGACCTCCACCGGTTCCGGGAGCGTCGGGCCGCGGACGATGTTGCCCGCCTGGAGAGGGACGGCCGGGTTCATTGGGCGTCGAGCTTGGTTAGAGATTCGTTGGTGTGAGAGGGGCGGATGCTTCCTCTGGAGGTAGAGAAAGAAAGCCTAACCGGCGATGTGCCGTGCGTACAGGGGCGAAATTGCGTTGTCGGTGCGGTTCGGGCTGAACTGCGCGAGCACGCACATTGTCGGGCGGCAGGGCGCCGAAGGGCGCGTTTCACGCGCACGCGGCTACGGCATCAAGCCGCATTTCAGGTAAGCCCGTTCAGGGCCGTAAATTCGTGCCCGAGTAGTATCCGCAGCAGCGCCAGCGTACGATTAAGTTGTTCGTCGGACGCCCCTGAGAGGTTGTGGCCTTGGCGCCCGCACCGCACGCACGGTGGGGTGAGTGTCGCCTGGATCAGCGCCACCAGTTCCGCCTGTTCGTCCCGGCTGAGTCGCTCGAAATCGCATTCGTCGTTCCGCGCCCCAGGCGGGTCGAACGGGCGCCCGCACCCGGGGCACGGGCGGTTCCGCACCTGGCGCTCCAACTTGGTCACCCGGCTCGGCTTCATGTGCACACCTCTTCGGACTCGGTCGACTCCTCGACGATTTCCTCGACGATGACTAGCACGTGACCCCCGCCGCACTGCCGGCACCGGTCCGCGGCGCTCGGCTCGTACCCCTCGGGCGCGAGCCGGAGCGTGCGGCCGTCACATCGCGGGCGGGACGTCTCGAGTCGCTGCATTCGAGTCCTCAGTGACACGTGTCGCCCTCGGTTTAAAATCACCCACGCCGCATGATTTCGTCGAGGGCCGCTTCGATCTGCTCTTCACTTGCCGGCAGCAGCAGTTGGTCGGGATACGCGTACGGGTGCCGCTCGCGCTGGTCCCGGAGCCACGCCTGGTGCTCGGGCTGGAGCGTACCCAGGAACGTCAGTGCTTGGACCGCCCAGCCAGTGTGGTCCGGGTGCTTCTGGTCGAGGTTGTTAGGCCCGAAGTCGCCGCTCAGGAGCCCACGAGCGAACGCCACCGGGTCGGTCGGCAGATCCGTGCCCGGGCGGGCCGGCGGGATCCGGTCGGCGAGCGCGCGGAGCCGGCGGGCAAGGCTCATTGGCGGTTCTCCGGTGCGTCGGGGCGGTCATTGGCCGCGTGACTCGTGCGCCCGCCGCACGCCGGGCAGGTCGGGAACGCGCGGAGGTCGGCGAGCGGGCGCGGGTCGCTGGAGGGTACGAGGACCAGCGGGACCGCGAGCCCACAGGATCCGCAGTGGTGCCCGAACCAGAACGGGCGGGGCGGATCGAGCACCCACGCAACGAGCGCCTCGGGCAGCCGGTACTGAGGCGCGGGCGCCGGTGCCCAGCGGGCGAACGGGACCCCGACCCACGACGCGAGCGACTCGGAGTCCGGGCCGTACGGCTCGTCCAGCCGGGCCGCCATCCGCTCGCGCAGCGCCTCGGGCACCAGGGCCAGGAACGCCGTCCGGTCGCGGAGCCAGTCCGGCAGCGGGGGCGCCGGACCGGCCGCGGGACGGCACGCGACACGCGCAGTCAGCGCCTCGATTCGACCGCTCAGCCGCATCGGTTCGCCCTCACCAGTTCGGGAGCGGTTGTTGCGAATCGGCCCCCTTCACGAGGGCCTCCAGCTCGCTCATCCGCACCTCCAGTTCGGCCACCTCGCGCACCTTGAGGCCGAGCTCGAGTATGGCCCGCGCGGCCCCGAGTCTCGTGGCCGGGGGCGTGGAGCTGCCCTGGAGTGACAGGAGCGTGCGGACGGCCTCGCCGGCGGCCGCGGTGAGCATCCCGGCGCACCGCCTGACCATGTCGCCGCGGAGCTCCGCGAGCCGGCTCTTGAACGCCGGGTCGTTGAGCCGCCGGTACACCGTGCGGTCGGTCAGCTCGCACTGCTTGGCCGCGGCCTCGACGGTGGCCCCGCACGCCAGGGCCAGCAGAAGCTTGTCGTCGTTCTTCTTCACCCGGTCGCCCATGTCGTTCCTCCGCTCACGCCGTTTGTCCCGGTCCCGTTGCGGTCCCGACTGGGTACCACACGACGGTCGCCCGGACGGGCCACACCGCGGCGCCCGGGCCTCGGCCCTCGCCGCCCGTGATCGGCAGATACCTGCGGACGGTGGGACGGACCCGTGCCGTGCGACCAGGGCCGCTACCCGCGCGTCGAGGTTTGTCCGCCGAACGCCCCGTTCGTTCTCCCGGGATGGTCCGTGTCAGCCGTTCCCCGGCTCCCGCGCGTCGACCGGGCCCGGGGCCGGCGGGTCGAGGTGGTCGAGCCCGAGCACGAGCAGCAGCCCGAACGGGGCCAGCGCGCCGTCGGGCACCACCGGTTCGCCGCGGGCCGGGTCGTACACCAGGGTGCCGGCGAGGGAGCCCGGCGGGCCGTCCCGGTACAGACCCGGCGCCCGCCCGTCGGCCCGATGCACGGGAACGGCCTCGACGACGTGGAACACGCCCGGCCGGGGGCGCCCGGCGACCCGCTTCGCGACCTTGTCGACCCGCCCGGTGAGCCGCATCGGGTGCTCCTGCGTCAGGTAAGTTCGGAGCGCCGTCAGGGTTTACGCCGCGGCCCGCTCGGCCTTCTGGCCGGTCAACGACTCGAACCGCTGGACGATGACGTCGCAGTACCGCGGGTCCAGCTCGAGCAGGGTCGCGCTCCGCCCGGTCTGCTCGGCCGCGGCCAGGGCGGTGCCGGAGCCGGCGAACGGGTCGAGGACGAGGCCGCCGGGCGGGCACGAGTTGTTCAACAGGTACGCGAACAGTTCGGTCGGCTTGGGGGTCGGGTGGTCCGGGCTCTTGGCGGGCTTGTCGAACTCGAGCACCGTGGTCTGGGCACGGTCCCCGAGCCACGTGTGAGCGGCCCCGTCGATCCAACCGTATAAAACAGGTTCGTGCTTCCAGTGGTAATCTTGTCGCCCCAGCACCAGGGCCGACTTGACCCACACCAGGCACTGCCGCACCTGGAGCCCGGCTTGTGAACAGGACATCCGCACGTCGAGCCCGGCGGTGTCCGCGTGCCACACGTAGAACGCCCCGCCCGGCCGCAGGTGGGCCTTGGCGGCGGTCAGGGCGGCGGTGAGGAACGCGCGGTACGCGGCTGGGTCCATGTCGTCGTTGGCGATGGTGAGCTGGTCCGCTGTCTTGCCCCGATAGGCCACGTTGTACGGCGGGTCGGTGAGCAGCACGTCGGCCGGCCCGTCGGGCAGCAGGCGTGCGAGGTCGGCGGGCTCGGTGGCGTCGCCGCACAGGAGCCGGTGGCGGCCCAGGCGCCACAGGTCCCCGGGCCGGGTGAGCGGCTCGGCGGGCGGCTCGGGCACCGCGTCGGGATCGCCGCGGAGTTCGGGCTCGGGCGCGGTGAGCAGCCGCAGCACCTCGTCCTCGGGGAACCCGGTCAGGCCCAGGTCGAAGTCGGCGGCCTGCAGGGCGGCGAGCTCCTGCACCAGCTTGCCGTCGTCCCAGGTGGCCAGGCTGGCCGTCTGGTTGTCGGCCAGCCGGTACGCCCGGGCCTGGTCGGGTGTGAGCCCGCGGGCCACGTGCACCGGCACCTCGATCAGGCCCAGCTTCAGCGCCGCCTTGTACCGGGTGTGGCCCACGATCAGCACGTCGCCCTCGTCCACCACGAGCGGCTGTCGGAACCCGAACGCCCGGATGGACGCGGCGACCGCATCGACCGCGGCGTCGTTGGCCCGCGGGTTGTTCGGATACGGCTGGATCGACCCCACCGGGCGCATGACCACGTCCATCACTCACCTCCGTGGGGCCGCGCGCACGGCACGCCCTATCAGGAACTACACCGCACGCGCCCGAAGTGTCCGACCCGGCCGCGCTATTTTGTGACGGGTGCCGAGACGAGGCCCGGGGCCGGCGGGCTCACCCGGCCCAGGTGCGGCCCGCGATGACCTCGACCTCGACGGGCACCGGGTCGAGGAGCGGGGCGATCCCGTCCCGCATCGCATCCCGCACCCACGCGGCCGCCTTCTCGAGGCGGTCCTCGGCGCACTCGACCACGATCTCGTCGTGCACCAGGAGCACCGGGAACGCGTCGGGGCATGCCGCCCGCCGCTCCCACAACAGCGCCAGTGCCCGCTTCAGCCCGTCGGCCCCGGTGCCCTGCACGGGCGTGTTGAGCTTCTCGGTGAACGCGCTCACCCCAACGCGCCGGCGGCCCCCGAGGGTGCGGGTCTGAATGGTGCCGTCGGGCACCCGCCGGTGCCACGCGCGGAGCCCCGGGTACGTGCGGAAGAACGCGTCCCGGTGCCGGGCCGCCTCGGCCGCGGTCAGCTCCACCCCGAAGTTCGCGGCCGCGTACCCGGCCAGGGCCCGCGCCCCCATCCCGTACAGGAGCCCGAAGTTGAGCGATTTGGCGAGCTGCCGGTCGGCCTTGCTCACGTCGCTCTTACCGAGCACGGTCCGGGCGGTGGTGGTGTGCAGGTCCTCGCCGGTCCGGTACGCCTCGAGCATCCGCCGGTCGCCGGTGATCTTGGCCGCGATGCGGAGCTCGATCTGGGAGTAGTCGGCCTTCACCAGGGCCCGGCCGGGCGGGGCCACGAAGCACCGCCGGAACCGCGGGTCCCGGGGCAGCTGCTGCAGGTTCGGGTCCTTGCACGACATGCGGCCCGAGGCCCCGGCCCCGACCTGCTTCCACGCGGCGTACACGCGGCCGTCACCCGACACGTGCCGGAGCCACGCGCGGCCGTACGTGCCCGCCAGCTTGGACGCGGCCCGGTACTCGCGCAAGAGCGCCGCGGCCGGGTGCCCCACCGCGGCCAGCGCGTCGTCGCCGGTCGAGGCCAGGGCCACCCCGGCGGCGGCGAACGCGGCCGTCACCTCGTCGACCGAGTTCCAGTTGGTTACCCCGAACAGGTTGCCCGGGTTGGGCAGCCGCTCGTCCAGGTGCTCCCGGGCCCGGGCGGCACACGCTTCGGTGTCGGCGGCGACCGCCTCCCATGCGGGCCGGTCGAGGGCGACCCCGCAACGGGCCGCCCACGCGACCGCGGGCAGCGCCGCCAGCTCGGTTTCGGCGGTGCCGGTCAAGTTCGCGGCCGCGAGCTCCGGGGCGAGTTTCTCCCACAGGCCGAGCGGCAACTCGGCGTCCCGGGCCGCGTACTCGAGGTGCGCGTCGGTCAGCGGCCCCGACCAGTCGGCGGCCTGCAGCTCCTTGTCGAGCTCGAGCCCCAGGTGCCGGCGGACCAGTTCCTGCAGGGAGTGGCCGACGGTGCGGTTCCCGGCGTGGAGCACCTGGCTGGCGAGCATGGTGTCCCGCACACGCCCGGGCACGAACCCGAGGCGCATCAGGAACGGCAGGTCGAACCCCAGATTCTGGCCCACCACCTCAACCGCCGTCTGCGCCTCGAGCAGCGGGGCCAGGGCCGCGGCGGGGTCGGGAAGCGCGAATAGGTCGACGAGGAACGTGCCGCTCGGGGTCGCGAGCGAGAGCAACCGGACGCGGTCGCGGGCGTGGTCCAGCCCGGTCGTCTCCAGGTCCAAGCCGACCCGTTCGGCCGCCCGGACCACGGCGGTCAGTTGCTCGAGTCCCGCGACGTCGGACACGAGTTGGGGTCCGCGGCCGTCCGGTGTCACGTGTGACGAAACCGGCCCGCGTGTGACGAAACCTCGGGGGCTGCACTCGGCCCCGGGTGCGGGCCGGCATCGGTCGCCGCTCTCGGGTGTGACGTGTGACGGAACATACGAAACCTCCCCGGGCCGCACCGGCTGATCGTCGGATGTTGTAGCGGGCGCTGCGGTTGCGTCGGGCGTGTGGCCTGGTCGGTCGAGCCGTACCGCTCCGCCGTCGGCGGTTCCGTCACACGCCGGCGCCGGTGCCGGGGCGGTGCCGCGATCGACCGGTGGGGAGGTTTCGTATGTTTCATCACACGTCACACGCGGTCCGTCGTCGCGTGACGAGGCACCGGTACCCGCCGGGCCGGCGGGCGAGCCGCCCGGCCGATCGCGATCCACAGGCGCGACAGCCCGACCGTTCGGGTACCGGTCGGGCGCCGCACCGCCGGCACGCCCCGGCGCCACGTCCGGAGAGCGGTCCCGGGCCGGGCGGGAACAACCCGGAGCCCGTTGTGTGTGGGGTTCCCCGGTGCCGCCGGCCGGTGCGGCCTGATGGCCCTCGGCGCCGGGGCGGACCTCGTGTGTGACGTGTGGCGAAACATACGAAGCGTCCCCTGCGCCGTCCGTGAGCACGTCGGAACCTGCTCGGGGCGAACGGGTTCCGACGTTGGCGGCGGTTCGGGTGCCGGACCCGCATGGCCCTACCGTCGGGACATTGTCACTCCTGGGCGCGGCACCCAGCGGCTCGGTGCCGCGTTCGACCGGCGCGGCGGTTTCGTGTGTTTCGTCACACGTCACGTACGGTCCGTCGGCTCGTGACGGACCGTCGTCCGGAGCTCCCGCCGCATCGGACGGCCCCGCCGCCGGGCCAGGCGCCCCGTGTCCGTGTGTGACGTGTGACGAAACATACGAAACCTCCCCCGCTCCAGGTGCCTTTCCAGGGTAACTCTGGTCCGGTGCAGTCGTTGCGGCGGGCGCCGCGCTCGCCCGGTTGGCCGGTTCCGTCACACCGCTCGCGGTTCCGTCACACCCGGGCGCGGCCGGGACGAAGGCGCGTGACGGGCGGCCGCCGCGGTCGGTGGTGGGACCCGGCTCCCAGCGCCCCAGCCCGAGCGCCACGAGCCCGTCCAGTGCCTCCTCGGCCGCCCGCGCGGTCCGGTACCGGCGCTGGTTCGAGCGCTGGAACTGGGGCACCGTGACCCGCCCGCCGTGCCGCGCGGCCAGCCGGGTTACGGTCTCGATCAGCTTTCGCGTCTCGTGCTCCCCGGCCTCCTCGGCGAGCATCTGGTAGACGCGCTCGGCCTCGGACGTGAACCACTCGGCCAGCGCGATCCCGGCCCGCACGCTGTCGACGGTCACGGGCTCGCGCGCGGCGGTGCCGGCGGCGACCGAGCGGCACACGTGGTGCACCAGGGCGAGCCGGGCGGCGTACCCCTCGAGCTTGGAGAACGCGGCGGCCAGCTCGCCGTCGGCCTCGGCCTGACGGTCCGCGAACCGGGCGTAGAACCGGACCCACTCGGGCTTGGCGTCCGGGGCGAGGGCGAGGGGCACCGGGCACGGGGCGCCGTCCGCGTCGGTGCCGGGTTCCAGTTCCGCGAGGGCCCGGACGAGCCGGTGGTACGCGGTCTCGGCGGGCTCGTCGATGTCGTCCTCGGTCCACTCCTTGGGGCGCTTGGGCGGGTACGCGAACAGGAGCCGGGCGGGCACGCCGGCGCTGAAGTGCTGCGGGGTCAGGGCCAGCCGCAGGACCCCGGGCTGGATCCCGCCGCACAGGCTCACGCCCACGTCGGGCACGAAGATGGTCTTGGGGTCGCCGGTCTTGCGGTCCACGCACAGGGTGCCGAGCCCGTGCAGCTCGAGCCAGTTGGCCGTGTCCGAGCCGCCCTTGGCCTTGTACTGGTTGAAGCTCGACAGCCACCCGGACAGCTCGTCGCGGCCGATCAGGAACCGGGTGCGGTTGTCCACCAGGAGCCCGGCCAGGGCCTCGACGGTGGTGTCCCGGGAGTAGATGCGCGGGCACGCCGGCGGCTCGGGCGGGTCCCCCGGATCGTCGCCCGTGCTGCGGCGCTTGAGGCGCTCGTACTCGCGGGCCTCGGCCCGGTGCGCCTCGGCGGCGGCCCGGTGCGCCTGGAGGTGGGCCGCCTGCATGGCGACGACGGGCGCGACGGCCCGCTTGTACGGCGGGGTCTTGAGGGTGCCCGAGTCGCCGACCACGGCGGCCCACAGCATGGCCGGCTCGTGCCAGGACTTCTTGAGCCGGATCACGCGGGTGGCGCCGATCATGCCGGCGCAGGTAGCCAGGGCCGGGAGCGCCACGTAAGTGGGGTCGCACCGCATGGCGGCGGCGACGGTGGCGACGAACGCGCGGACCGGGTCGGGCAGGTGCTCGGCCGGGAACGGGCGCCACGGCGGGAGCGGGGTGTACAGCGGCACCCCGGCCGCCCCGGGCGCGCCGCCGCCCGGGCCGGCACTCACGGTCGCGTGCGCGGCGGGCGGGTCCGGCACCCCGAGCCACTCCTTGACGCGGGCCACGACGGCGACGGCGGTGCGGCCGTCGAGGGCCGGGTCGAGCATCGCGCGGAGGGCCGGGAGCCCGCTCATGGGCTTGCCGGCCTTGAGCCGCTTGCGCGCGTCGGCGACCGCCCCGGCCCCCTCGCCGGCGGCGACCTTGGCCACCTTGTCGGCGTCGTTCCGCGCCGCGAAGACGGCGGCGATGAGCGCCACCGCCCGGGCGTCGTCCGCCCAGCCGGCGCGGGCCACCAGGTTGGCGACCAGCAGCACCAGCGCGTGCCGCTCCTGGGGCCGTGCGTACCGGGCGATGAGCACCGCGGCCCCGACGTGCCGCACCGCCGCATTGAGTTCGGCGCCCGCGACTCCCGCCGGGGCTTCGTCGCGCGCCCATCCGAGCGCTTCGCCGCTGACGTGGAGCGAGGGCGGGAACACGGTCTGCACGTTCTTGAACCGCCCTTCGGCCTCGTCCCACTCGGGCCACCGCAGCTCGACGATGGTGGCCTCGTCCCCGGACCGCACCGGGTCGAGCAACTTGGCGAACGCGGCGGTGCGATCGGTTGCGGCGTACAGCCGGTGGGTGATCTCGCCGCCGCGGCCGAACGCGCTGCCGGTGGGCGGCAGCAGGTACGGGCCGACGGAAACAGCCTCGCCGCAGTCCAGATCGACGTCGGCCAGGCCGGCGGAGTCGGGTCCCAGCTTGACGCCGACGTTGCGGCCGGCGAAATGTTCGGTGTCGGCGCTTCCGGCGGGCCAGAACCGAGCGTCCGGGTGCTTGCCCGGCTTGGGACAGTCGGGGCGGCCGCACGAGCAGGTGCCCCGGTCGAGGTCCGGGCGGTGGACCGGGACCATGCACCAGCCCCGGGCCCGGTAGGCCGCGACGGCCTCTTCCGTGCGGGTCATCGGTCCCCCCCTTCGGCACCGAGCAGCGGGGCCAGGTCGGCGGCGGCCCAGCACCGGGACCCGTCCAGGGCCCGGTACTCGGTGGCGTGCGGGCACAGGACGCGGACCAGGGCGGGCTCGAGCCCGAGGTCCCGCAGGTCGTGTTCGCTCACGAAGTCGTCGGTCACGGGCATGTTCCTCGCGGCGCGCACCTCCGGCGGGCCCGCCGTGCGGCAGGTGCTCGGGGTGCGTTAGTGTGGGTGGGCCGTTAAGCGGTTACGGGCGCGGGGCGCGGCGCCGGCTCGGGCGGGTGCTCGATCCGCTCGACGCGGAAGCCGCCGGAGCCGAACTCGCGGGTCAGGAACCCGACGAACAGGCGGTTCAGGTCGCGCCCGACGGGGGTGGAGGCGTCGATCGCCACGGTGCGCGCCCGTGCGTCGAACGCGTGCCCCGCGTCGAGCCGCGTCTGCGACTCGCCGTGCAGCGCCTCGACCCCAAAGACGGAAAGGAGCAGGGTGGTCTCGACCTCGGCGACCGGGATCGCGGGGCCGAACTGGTAGCGGTATCGGTCGGTCGTCATCGCGGGTCCTCGCGGCACGTGGGGCTCGAGTCCGGAACGATCCCGTCGGCCCGCGGCGGGGCCGGCTCGTTCCTCGGGGCGTTGCCGCGGCGTCTCCCGCACCGAGCCGACCGCACGCGCGAAATCCCTCTACCCAGAGAACTACACCGAACGCCCGCGGGGTGTTCAGCGGCGCTCACAAATACTCGGCCAGCCCGGCCCACTCGGGGCGGGCGCGGATCCGTTGCAGCCGGGCGTACACGGTGGACCGCGAGAGGCCCAGGGCGCGGGCCGCCGCGGCCGCGGTGTGGGTGGTCAACAGCACGGCCACGGCGCGGAGCTCGGGCGGCAGTGCGGCCAGGGCCCGCGCCAGGTCCGCGGCCCGGGCGCTCGACTCCGCCGGGTCGGCCGTGGCGGAGCCCGCGGTGAGCGACTCGGCGGGGCGCCCGGCCCGCTTGGCGCGGCGCCGCGAGCGGAGGATGTTGTCGCCGGCCCGTTCCACGACCCGCCACACGAACGCGGGCCAGGTGCCACGCCCGTCGTCGAACCGGTGCCGCTGCACGAGCACGCGGAGGACGAGGTCGTGTTCGATGTCCTCGCGGTCCTGGGGCCGCAGCCCGGCCCGGCCCACCATGCGGCGCGCCTTGCGGCGGATGATCGCGGCCGCGGTCGGGTCAATCGGGTTGTCGGGACCGGAGCGGTCGGGGCATTCGGACACGGGCATGCTCCTCCCGGCCGGGGAGCGGAGGGCGCGGGCACGGATCCCGAGGCGCCTGGCCGCACGGAGCGGTGGCGATGCGAACACCGGGTTCGGTGCCCACGATCGCCTCCGCGGTGCGGCCGGCTGAACGTCGGGTGAGTGAATCGGACCGGCGGGGACGGGGGCCCGGTTACGCGGGCAGCTCGGCGTGGAACGGGAGCCCGTGCTTGACGCTCAGCACCGCGATGGTGCCATCCCCGAGGGCGTCGAGCAGGGCCATCAGGTCGGTCACCTGGGCCTTGAGCTGGTGGTCGGGGCGCCCGGCCTCGGGGCGGGGGCCGTTGTCGCCCCCGAACTTGTGCTCGCGGATCACCACGGGCATGGGATCGAGGACGGGCTCACCGGCACGCACGAGGAGGCCCTCGACGCGGCCGAAGTTGAGCCGCTGGAGCAGCCCGAGGAACTGGCGCCGGGCCGGGCTCAGGGCGGACGTGGTGGGGGCACCGCCGGAACAGCGGTGTAACGGTGCGGTCATCAGCGGATCTCCGTGGCCACCCGAGCCGCTCATGAGCTCGGCCCGGTTACCATCGCACGGGCCGCTGACATTCCGTGGTCGGTGCCGCTGATATTTTGCTGACACGCGTGTAACGAGCCCGGCTCACGTGGCGGGCAGGGTGAGCCGGTAGTGCCCCTTGTTCGACCCGTCGATCGTCTCCGGCGGCAGGCCCAGTGCGACCAGGCTCCGTCGCGCGGACGCGGCCACCCGGTGCACCGACCCTTTCGCAACCCCGGCGTCGTCCCACACGTCCCGGCCGAGCACCGCGAGCGACAGGTACACCCCGCGGCCCCGGTGCAGCCGCGCGATGAAGTGGAACTCTTTGGTGTTCCCGAGTTGGCAGGGGGCGCCGTTGAACCGCACCTGGAACCGGTCCGGGTCGACCACGAACCCGCGCTCGGAGGGCGCGAACGGGGCCGGCGGGGCGGCCCCCGGAACGCCGCGCCCGAGGACGAGCCCGAGCAGCGAGGGCGGGGGCACCGCGTGCAGGTTCAGCACGCCGACCGCGTCCAGCGCGCGTCGGACCCCGCGCGCTACCCCGTCGGCGTGGCGCCGGTACAAGTCGTGACACGCGGCCGCCGCGGCGGCCGGGGACGTCCCGAGGTACGCGAGCGCCGCGTTCACTTCGGGGAACCGGACCGCGAACGCCCGCGGCCCCTCGAGCGGGGCCAGTTCCCGCGCGAGCCCGACGTACCGCTCGGCCAGAGTCAGGTCCGGCCCCTCCCGCGCGCCGGTCAGCGGGTCGCTCGCGTACCCGTCCGGCGGGTCGTCGGCGTCGCTCAGCCCGGCCGCCAGTGCGCACAGCCGGCGGTCCACGCACTGCGAGCACCGCCCGCAATGGGGCCGCGCCTCCGGCTGGCCCCACACGCGGCTGCAGCTGCAGGTCAGGGCGCACAGCGGGGCGTGGCCGCTCGCCCGGAGCCGCTCCAGCAGCTCGACCTTGGTGTGGCCCTGGGCCGCGTTCTCGACGGCGAACGGGGAGCCGAACAGGAGGGTGAACAGGCGCCCGAACCGGGCCAGCACCTGCGGGTGGGTGGTGCGCGACGCGCGGGCCCCGACCAGCTCGGGGCTGAGCGGCAGGTTCAGGCTGGTGACCCCGTTCTCGTAGAACCGGAACCGGTCCAGGCCGGCCAGCCGGGCGGTCGCCGCGGCCAGCGCCGCGAACACGAACGACCGGCCGCGCTGGGTGAATTCGCGGCCGTGCCCCTCGTCCTTGTTCAGGGTGACGTGCACGTGGAGCGGGGGCGGCCCCGCCGGCACGCGCGCGCGGAGCGCGTCGAACAGGGCCCGCTGGCGGGCGAAGATGCGGGTCGAGGAGCGGTGGCTCAGGAGCACCACCCGGCGGCCCCGCTCGAGTTCCGTGACGGCCCCGCACAGCGAGTCCAGGCCGCCCGAGAACAGCACCACCTCGTCGACGCCGCCGGCCCCGCCCTCGACCAGGTAGTCGCTCGAGCGCCGCGGGTCCACGGCCTGGTGGAACCCGAACTCGTACACGTCGTCGGTCAGGAACTCGAGGGCCCCGGTCAGCGCGCGCTGCACGTCGGGCCGGCGCCACAGGGCGGGGAGCCGCACCGGCACCTCGAACCGGAACCGGCGGCGCCAGCCGTCCCCGTAGTCGATCTCCGCGGCCCCGCCGCGGGTGACCGCCTGGTCGGCGGTGTGCACGTACGCGGCCAGCTCGAGCAGGTCCAGGGTGACGCTGTCGGCCTTGGCGCACATGGCGTCGGTGAGCTGGTTGACCCGCAGGTGCACGTCGGCCGCGGAGCCGAACTCGAGCGGTATTTGCCGGACCCGCTGCCGCGTGCGCGGGGCCGCGGCGCGGGACAGCCCGCCGCACAGGACGAGGTTGAGCTCATCCACCGCGGGTCCCCCGTCGGTGGAGCTCGCCGCGGAGCTTCTCCAGGCACCGGGCGGTGAACCCGGCGGCCTGGCGCTCGGTGACGCCGCCCAGGAACCGGGACCGGGACTTGTTGTACCACTCGCCGGCGAACGTGTGGACGACCGCCGCGGCCTCGCGGCAGTGGGTGTCGAGGTCGGCGACGAACTGGGCGTGCGCGGAATGGTCCGCGAACCGACCGGCGCCGCCCACGTGTTGGGACAGCTCGCGGCCCAGGTGGTACAGGAGGAACCGGCGCACGAACCGGGCGAAGTAGTCGTGCCCAAGGGCCTTGAACCCGTTCTCGGTGGCGAAATCGCGGACCGCGTTGCGCACCCGCTCGCCGGTGGCGAACAGCTCGGCGGTGCGGTCCCCGACCAGGGCCGTGAGGCACTCGGCGGCGGCGAGGGCGGCCATCTCGCCCAGGTCGGTGCGCCGGCCCGGGTGCGCGGTGTGCCAGTCCTGCACGGCGGCGGTGAGCCCGACCGTCAGGTCGAACAGGTCCGGGGCGTCGGGGACGCGAACGTCGATCTCGGCCAGGGCGGCCACGAAGTCCGCGGCCCGTGCGGCGACGGCGGTGCGGGCGAGCAGGAACACGACGCGCGAGACCCCCGGGTCCCACACGCCGCGCTCGAGCCCTTGGACCGCCGCGTGCGAGACGGCACCGGCGACGACGGCGGCGCTGTCGCCCCCGGCGATGTGCGCGACGACCTGCCGCCAGGGTTTAGTGTCGGGAAGGCGCCCGAGTCGAACACTGCCCATTGCCCTCGGCTCCCGGGTCAAGCTCGGATTTATACGCGTGTATATGTTGCCCGGCGGGAGCGGGCCGTCGAGGTCCGTTGTGGCGGTTCGGCGGGTTAATCCGTGTGCGACGGGGAAATACACGCGCGCAGGTTGCGCCACATCGCGCGCTGCCGCGACCAGTCGGAGGTGGTGGCGATTGGCCGCAGGTCGCGGAGCACCAGCGGATCCCGTCCATGCACCACCGGGGGCAAGAACAAGACCGTTTCGATGAGATCGGGGGCCAGGTGGAGGAGGGCCATGATCTGGCTGACGCGGGCCTGGGTCACGTGCCCCAGCCGCGCCAGCTCGGCCTGGTCGGTCACCGCGCCGGTGCGGATCAGTTCGTCGAACTTGAGCGCCAGGGCCATCAGTCGCGCCACGCGGGGCACCCGGCCGGGTGCGGGCGGCACCGGAGCCGGGCCCTCGCGCAGCTCCTTGGTGCGGCCCTTGCGGGCGAAGTGGATCGTGCCGGCCACCGTCAGCGGGGCCGTGGTGGCGGTGCTCACGCGCGCTCCTTGTGCTCGACGCGGTCGGCCAGTTCGTCGGCCAGCGCTTTGATGCCGGTGGGATGGAACGACACGGTGACCCGGCCGTCGCGCCCGTCGTACACGACCGTCTCGACCAAGAGCGCGATGACGCGGGCGCGCTCGAGCGGGTTGAGGACGCCCCACACCGGGTCGAACGCGGCCAGGGCCCGGGCCGCGTGCTCCTCGGGCACCCGCTGCGCGGTCACCGCCTGGATCTGGTCGCGCACCTTGGTGACCCGCCCCTCGACGTTGCCGATGCGCTCGTGCAGGTCCGCCAGCCGGGCCACCAGCGGGCCGTTGTCCTCGCCCGGGTGTAGCTGCACCGACAGGGTCCGCACCTCGGCGTGCCAGCCCCGCAGGTCCTTGTCCAGCCCGGCCCGCTCGGCCTCCAGCTCGGCGGCCCGGGCGGCGCCCGCGTCCCGCGCCCGGTCCAGCACCTGGCGCAGCAGCTCGGGGTCCCGGCCCACGGCCCGGATCCGGTCGACCACAAAGGTCTCGACGGGCTCGGCCGGCACGCTCCGGGACGGGCACGTGCGGGCCCCGCGCTTCTGGCCGGCGACGCACGCGTAGTACCGGTACCGCTTGGCCCCCTTGGTGCTGTGCGTGGGGGTCATGGCGGCCCCGCACGGGGCGCACCGCAACAGCCCCTTGAGCACGGCCCCGAACTGGTTGCGCACGTGCGCCCCGCCGGTGCGGCCGTTGCGCCGCAGCGCCTCCTGCACCCGGTGGAACACGCCCGGGTCGACGACCGCCGGGTGCTCGCCGTCGTGCACCTCGTCCTTGTACTTGACCTTGCCGATGTACAGCGGGTTGGTGAGCAGGTTGTACAGATTGGTGCGGTCGAACCGCTTGCCCCCGCGCGCCGGCCCCTTGCGGGTGGTCCACTGCTTGGTGGTCCAGCCCCGGGTTGCGAGCTCGTCGGCCACCGGGAGCAGGGACCCGTGCTCGAGGTACAGGGCGAAGATCTGCCGCACCCGCTCGGCCTCGGCGGCGTTCACCACCAGCTTGTAGCCGTTGGGGTCGATGTCGTAACCCAGGACCGGGTGCCCACCGGCCCACTTGCCCTTGCGGCGGGTGGCGGCGATCTTGTCGCGGGTCCGCTCGGAGATGATCTCGCGCTCGAACTGCGCGAACGACAGGAGCACGTTGAGCACCAGCCGGCCCATCGAGGTAGCGGTGTTGAACTGCTGGGTGACGGACACGAACGCCACCTGCTGCTGCTCGAACGCGCGCATCAGCTGGGCGAAGTCGAGGAGCGAGCGGCTGAGCCGGTCGACCTTGTACACGATCACGCAGTCGACCCGGCCCTCCTCGATGTGGGCCATGAGCTTCTGGAGGCCGGGGCGGTCCGTGTTGCCGCCCGTGTACCCGCCGTCGTCGTACCGCTCGGGCATCAGCACCCAGCCCTCACCCGCCTGCGAGCGGACGAACGCCTCGCCGGCCTCGCGCTGGGCGTCGAGCGAGTTGAACTCCTGCTCGAGACCCTCCTCGGTGGACTTGCGGGTGTAGATCGCGCACCGCACCAACTTGACCGCGGCCCGCGGCGCGGGCTTCGGGGCGGTCGCTGTGCCGTTCCGTTTCATGTGCCCTCCGGCTTGTTGAGCTTGAAGAAGTGGAACCCGTTGAGGTGGGTCCCGGTGACCGCTGCGGCGACCGCGCTGAGCGAGGCGAACGTCCGGCCGTCGTACTCGAACCCGGCGGCCAGCACCTGCACCTGGACGTCGGCGCCCTTGTACGTGCGGGTGAGGATCGTGCCGGGCGGGGGCAGTCGCGGGTCACTCGCGTGCGTGGGCACGGTGCCGGTGCGGACCGGGCCGGGCGCGGGTTCGTCGGCGTGCCCCTTGGGCGGGATCACCCGCAGGTCCGCATCCCGGGCCAGCTCCACGGCCCGGGCTTGCGCGCGGGCGCTGAGCCCGCCCTCGGCCAGGGCCTGGAGCCGCCACGCGATCCTTCGCACGAGCCACGTGCGGTTGCCCGACGCGGTCGGCTCGCCGAACACCTCGGCGTACCGCGCCCGCAGCTCTTTCGGGGTGAGCCGGCGTAGCCCGGCCAGTTCTTTTGCGACGTCGATCGGCACCTCGTGACCTCCACGGAAAAGCTGGCGATCTTGGCTCTCGGCGGCGTTAACCGCCGGTCCCAGTGACGCTCTTTCCGGGCGGTACAGCAAGCCCATTCGTGCCGAAATCTGAGGTTCCGGCGGTGCCGGTGGAGGGCGGTGGTTCGTGTGCGAGCAGGGCCGAGCCGAGGCGCACCAGCCCGGTGGCGAGGAGCCGGGCCAGCTCGCGGGCGCGGTCGTCGGGGGTGAGGGTGACGGGGGTGCGGGTGGAAGGCATCGGGGCACCTCGGGGGTGGACCCCAGCGGCCTTCGCGGTGCGACCGGCGTGCTGGCGGGAACGGGCGAGACGTCTACCTGTTAATTACACCGAGCGCGTTCGACGTGTTCAACTCGGGGTGCGAATTGAGGAGCGGCCGGCCGGAGCGTTCGCCTTCAGGAGCCGCCCCGGCGGGGCGCGCCACGGCCCGGGGCGGGGGGCGCCGCTCGGCACCCGCGCACCAGTTGCGGGAGCGAGGACCCACCGGGCAGCCCCCGGAGCCCGCGGTACAGGGCCTGGTCGACCGCGTGCCACGTTTCGCCCGGCGCGTCCGGGATCGGCCCGTCGCCGCGCCGCGGCCAGGTGCCGGTGCGCCGGTGGTGGGCCCGCACCCAGCGGCGGATCCGCTCGACCGCGAGGGCCGGCAGGGCCTTGCGGTTCCGGGCCCCGCGGCGCCGGGCCAGGAGCCGGGCCAGGGTGTCGCCGCCCGGGAGCCCGCGCAGGCCCGCGCCGAGCGCGGCCTCGACCGCCCGCCACGTCTCCCCGGGCGCGTCCGGGATGGCGCCCCCCTTGCCCGACGGCCACGCCCCGGTGCGGGTGTGGTGGGCGTCGGCCCAGGCGAGGATCGTTGCGACCGTGAACGGGGGAAGCGCCATGTGGTTGCGGACCCCGCGCCGGGCCGCCAGGAGCCGGGCCAGGGAGTCGCCCCCGGGGAGCCCGCGGGACCCGGTCTCCAGGGCCGCGGCCACCGCCGACCAGGTCTCCTCCGCGGCCCCGTCGATCGCGCCGGAGGTCGCGGTCGGCCACGCCCCGGTGCGGGCGCGGTGGGCGTCGGCCCAGGTGAGGATCTGGTCGGGTGTGAGGGGCGCGGCGGCGGCCGGGGTGCGGACCCCGCGCCGGTCCCCGAGGAGCCGGGCCAGCGACGACCCGCCCGGGAGCCCGCGGGCCCCGGCCCGCAGCGCGCGGTCCACCCGCCTCCACGTCTCGGCTCCGCGCCCGTCGATCGGTCCGGAGCGCGCGGTCGGCCACGCGCCGGTGCGGCGCTGGTGGGCGTCGGCCCAGGCGAGGACGGCGCGGACCGTCAGCGCGGGCCGGGCGGCGAAGTTGGGCTTGCGGCCGCGGCGGTCTAGGAGCCGGGCCAGCGAGTCCCCGCCCGGGAGCCCGCGGGTGCCGGCCTGCAGCGCCGCGTCGACCGCCGACCAAGTGTCGCCCGGGGACGCGGGGATCGGGCCCGCGTCCGCGGTCGGCCAGTTCCCGGTGCGCGCGTGGTGGGCGTCGGCCCAGAGCAGCACCTCCCACCGCTGGAGTTTCGGTACGGCGGCGGGATTGCGGGCCCCGCGGTGGGCCGCCAGGAGCCGGGCCAGCGAGCCCCCCGGGGCCAGCCCGCGGCACCCCACGAGCAGGGCCGCGCTGACCCCGGACCAGGTCTCGCCGGGGGCGCCGTCGATCGGCCCGGTGTTCTGCCGGGGCCATCTCCCGGTGCGGGCGCGGTGGGCGTCGGCCCAGGCGAGGATCTGTTCGGGGGCGAGTGCGGGCAGGTCCAGGTGGTTGCGGGCCCCGCGCCGGGCCTGGAGCAGCTGGGTCAGGGACGAGCCGCCGGGGAGCCCGCGGCACCCCTCGGCGAGCGCACAGTTGACCCCGGACCAGGTCTCGCCGGGGGCGCCGTCGATCGGCCCGCTGTCCTGTCCGGGCCACGTTCCGGCGCGGGCGCGGTGCGCGTCGGCCCAGGCGAGGACCAGTTCGGGGGTGAGCGCGGGTAGGTACGTGTGGTGCCGGCGCCCGCGGTGCTCGAGCAGCAGCTTGGCCAGCGAGGAGCCGCCGGGCAGCCCGCGGGAGCCGTTCTTCAGGCAGCCGTCAACGGCGGACCAGGTGGTATCGGGGAGGTCCGCGGTGCCGTCCGTGCGGGAGGGCCAACGGCCGGTGCGGGCGTGGAACGCGTCGGCCCAGGCGAGGATCACCGGGGCGGTGAGGTCCGGGCGCGGCGGCGCGGGGCGGAAGCGGAGCGGTCGCGTCATCGGAGCGCTCGTCGTGGTGGGGGCCGAGTTGAGTGTACCCCCGGCCCGGAGACGCTCAAGTGGCATCATGCGCCCTCGATCGGTCGCCGTGCCCGGTGGTCGGATGGGCTTCTGTGCGGCGCGCGACTCGGTGGCCGCGCGGGTTCGGATCGCGCTCGGGGTGCGAGACGAACCCGGTGTTAACTCGTGGGGTAGTCTCTCGGCGAGAGCGCGAGACTTTTCGGGCGAGAAGTTCGGGGTGCGAGTTGGAACGGTGGGGTTCGCCTCGGACCCCGAGATATCTCCGTCGAACCCGAGACTTTTGCTGGGTGGGTGAGAGGTGAAAAAGTGCCCGGAAAACGTGGCAGAAATGGTGACAGCCGGAAGGCCATGCTCCCGGCTGTGCGAGTTAACTCCTGGGGTGCATTATTCCGCACCCGCTGACTCAGCTCCCCGACTTGGATTCGAACCAAGAACCTAGCGGTTAACAGCCGCTCGCTCTACCGTTGAGCTATCGGGGATCAGCTCGTACCGTAGATATAAGGACCAATTCGCGGATTGACAAGACCGGAACTAAAACAGTTAGGGCCGTTCCGTTATTCACTCTGGTAATGCCGATGAGCTTGTGTGCGTGGCCTGGGTGTACCTGAAGCCATTCGATGGCCTCGGATGTGCTATCGGCGGGCACACCGCTCTTGGCGCGCTGTTCACAAGCATGATCCTGAGTCACTCCACGGCCGCCTTGTGCTTGTTGGTCTTGGAGTTCACCCGGATCTGGTTGAATACTGCTGCGGCTGACGGGGCGTGGTCGGCCACCCGGCACCTCCCCGTTGCCGCTCCCGCGCAGGGGCGTGCCCTCAACGGTCACATGCGTGGGTTGCCGGTGCCAAATGCCCGCCATCCACCGCCCCAGGGCCGCCCCTCAGCAGTTGCCCGGTTGCTGAGGGGCGATCCGCCGCAGGGGCTTGGACGGAGGCGATGCGGACGGCGTCCGGTACTTCGGAACCACCGCGCGTGAGCCAATGGGGCCTGTACTGGCGCCCGAACCGGGCGATCCACTGTCTGCCCGTGTGGCCCATCAGCACCGCCAATGCAACCAACCCGAGCACCGTCGGCACTGGTGAATCAGCCCATGCCGCCGACTAAAACCCGGCGGTGCTCGGAACCGTGGCCCCACCGAGCACCGCCGGCAGCGGGTGAAGAAGCCCTTGCCGCTCGCGCGTCCGGGGCCGTTGGCGGCTCGCCAGACCGGGAACATGCGGGCCGGGAGCACCTCGGCCGGAGGCGCGCCCCACTCACCCAACAAGCCCGCACGCGGCGAGGTGAAATGCGGAACGGCCCCGGGTGCCAACTCGAGGTGCGGCCGCGTGAAGGGCAGGGCGGGTGCCGCCGTATAATGCCCGTCCGGTCGCACCAACGCGAGGCGCCGCATGAGCTTAAAACTTCTCGTCGTCGAGGATCAGGCCGACTTCGCGGATTTCGTGGTTCGCGGGCTTCGGGAAGAAGGGTTTACAGTCGAACGCGCCCCGGACGCGCGTACCGCTTGGCACGCGCTCGCGACCGCCGACTGGGACGTGGTACTGCTCGACCGCGGTTTGCCAGACGAGGACGGTCTTTCCCTTCTGAAACGGCTCCGCGCGGCGGGCCGCGCCACCCCGGTCCTGATGCTCACGGCCCGGGACGCCGTGCCCGATCGGGTCGCCGGGCTCGACGCCGGGGCCGACGATTACCTCACCAAACCCTTCGCGTTCGACGAACTCCTGGCCCGCGTCCGCGCGCTCGCGCGGAGGCCGGCCGCGGTCACCGGCACGACCCTGTCCCACGCCGACGTTCGCGTCGATCTCGCCACCCAGCGCGCCGAGCGGGCCGGTCACAAGCTCGACCTGACCGCCAAGGAGTACGCGCTGCTGGTGCTGTTCTTGCGGCACCCCGGTCAGGTGCTCACCCGCACCCGCATCTACGAACACGTTTGGGACGAGCGGTACGACGGCACGTCCAACACGCTCGAGGTTCATGTC
Organism: Gemmata algarum; assembly: GCF_034097035.1. Classification (NCBI taxonomy): domain Bacteria; kingdom Pseudomonadati; phylum Planctomycetota; class Planctomycetia; order Gemmatales; family Gemmataceae; genus Gemmata; species Gemmata algarum. The sequence goes on along the minus strand of NZ_JAXBLV010000237.1, from coordinate 4,573 downwards.
AAGGACCTCCGCCGGAAGCTCGAGGGGCACGGCCCCCGGCTGATTCACACGCTTCGCAACCGTGGGTACCGGTTCTCCGTCGATGGGGACGCACCGTGAGCCTCACCACCCGGCTGCTCCTCTTCTCACAGGCGGCGCTCGCGGCTGTCCTTGTTGTTTTCTGCTCGGTGCTCTACGCCGTCGCGCACTGGTACGTTCACCATGCGGCCGTGGCGTCCGCGGACCGGTCGGCGGCAACTCTGGTGGCGTCCGTGGACATCGAAGCGGACGCGGTCGAATGGGAGCCGTCCGACCGCGACGTGTCCCTCGGCCCGGGGCCGCTCGGCGGTACGGTCTACTGGTACGTCACCGACGCCCGCGGGACGCCCGTTGATCGGAGCCCGGCGCCCGGTACCGCCGAACTGATTGCCGCGTCCGGACCGGGAACGGACGAGCCCTCCGCCGAGGGGTGGGTGCTGTCACGAAGGCTGGTCCACCCGCCGGGCGCGGCGGGCCTGCTCCTCACGCGAGACCGGACGAAGGAAGAAACCGAGAAGGGCGAGTACCCGGCCCTGGTGTTCACGACCGGGGTGCGGACCGGGCCGCTGCACGCCGCGCTCAACGCGCTGGCGGCCGGGCTCGCCGTCGTGTCGCTCGCGGTGTGGCTCGGCGCGTGGGCGGCCGGGCGGTGGGTCTGTCGGAGGGCGCTGCGCCCCCTCACCGAGATGGCCGGGGCCGCACGAGCGATGCGCGCCGAGGACACCGGCGCGCGGCTCCCGCCGCCGGGCGCGAAGGGCGAACTGGAGGAGCTGCACGCGGCCATGAGCGACCTGTTGGGCCGCCTGCGCTCGGCCCTGGAGCGCGAGCGCCGGTTCACGGCCGAGGCCTCCCACCAGCTCCGCACCCCGCTCGGAACTATCCTCGGGCAGGTCGAAGTCGCCCTCCGGCGTCCACGGCCGCCGGAAGAATATGAGCGCGTGCTGGAGGTGGTCCGGCGCCAGGCCGCCGAACTGACCCGGAGCGTCGAAGCGCTCCTGTTCCTCGCCCGATCCGACGCGGACGCCCCGCCGCCCCGGACCGAACCCGTTGACCTCCGCCAGTGGGTGCCCGAGTTCCTCGCCACCCTCACGTCCCGGGCGCGGCACGGGGACATCTCCTTCGAGCCCGAACCGCGAGCCGCGCTTCGCGTGGCCGCACACCCCCCGCTGCTGCGCGAGCTGGTCGGGAACCTGATCGACAACGCGCTCAAGTACAGCCCGCCGGGCGCGCCCGTGGTCGTTCGCGCGTTTACCGAGGGCGCGAGCGCCGTGATCGCCGTCGAGGACCGCGGGCCGGGAATCGACGCGGCGGACCTTCCGCACGTGTTCGAGCCGTTCTTCCGCTCCGGGCGTGCGACCGCGCTGCCCGGTTCCGGGCTCGGGCTGGCCGTGGTGGCTCGCCTCGCGGCGGCGTTCGGTGGCCGGGTGGCGGCCGAGAACCGGCCGGATGGCGGCGCCCGGTTCCGGGTCACCCTGCCCGCGTTGGCAGATGAAGAGAACTTTATCCGCACTTCACGGGGATATTAGTCTGCGGCGTTACCCTGCATCTTGAAGGTCGGCTGACGGTCGCACACGGCGACCCCGCCGGCCGCAGGAGAACAGCCATGACACGCCACCCCGAACGATACATCGGATTCGGTTTCCTGTTCCTCGCTTGTTCGGTGGTCGCGCCCCCCGTGGCGGACCACGTTCGCACCCGGCTCCAGCTCCCGAGCGGGTACGGGGCGGAAGGCGACCAGCAACGGGCCGCCCGCATCCCCGCCCTTGTCCGCCCTGCCGTAGAGACGCTGGCGACAGGCGCCGAGGGGAACTGGCTCCGGGAGCGCGTCGAGGGCGGGGCGTGGGTCTACGACCTTCACGTGCTCAAGGGCGGGCGGGAGTCCATCATTCACCTCGACTCCGGTGGTAACGTGATCGCGCCAGCGGTCGCGGAACCGGAACCGGAGGTGCCGGCGGAGGCGGGCGAGTGAACCGGTTCACCCTTCGGGCTATTGGGCCATCACGCACCGCACAGGTCGGAACGTCGGCGCCACAAACACCCAGACCAAAAACGGAAACTGGTAACCGGAACGTGAGTGAAGAACAGAGCGGCGCCTATCGAGTGGCTCCGGGACGAGCGCCGCCATGAACTGGAAATGAGAACGCCGCTCGCCGGGCGCAACACCTCAACTGCACACCGTTCTTCTCGCACAAGGGCCGACGGAAGCCGACCCGCAACGAGGAGAGAGCCATGATCCGCAAGCTGATCCTGTCTGCCGTGCTCGCCACAGGGGCCATCGCCGGTGTGTCTTCGGCCGCGAACGCTGCTCCTGACGTGTTCGATCGTCACGACCATCGCGACGTGCGGTTCGAGGTGAAAGTGCGGCACCACGGGCACTGGGACACTTACGGCACCTACCGGGACCGGGACGACGCCCAGCGCGTCGTTCGGATGCTGGAGCGCCGGGGCCAGGACGCCCGGATCGAAGTGGAACGCGGTCGCTGGTGAGCGCGCACAAACCGGTCGGCACCCGAGGGAGCAGGTCCCGCGGGTGCCGACCGGCGCTGTAACCGAACGTCGGCGCGTCACGACACCGGCGGACCCTTACGACCGAACAGCATCGACACCACAGCCAGGATCAGGAACACCACGAGCAGGATCTTTCCGATCCACGCGGCATCGCCCGCGATCCCACCGAACCCGAACAGGGCGGCGATCAGCGCGATGATGAAGAACAGGATAGCCCAGCGAACCATGACGGCCTCGAACGTGATAAAGGGGTAACTGACTTCAGTCAGCGAGCCTCTATGCACTTCCGGGGCCATTCGTTGCCACGGCTCATTTTGTTGGGCTCATCACGTGCGCTCGCGCATCTCGCTGCTTACTGCCATGCCCCGCATTGCCTTCATGTGAGCCGGGCCGTCCGCACTGCGACGGCCGCAGAGCCCTACGACCGGTACATCCCGCGCTACCGCAAGTTGTGGGAAGAGTGGTACGGCCGGTCCGTGAGATGATGCCGTTTCTTGAGTCGCGTTATTTCGGCTCCCACAACTCGAAGCGGTTCCCTTCCGGGTCCGTTGCCCAACCGAAGCGTCCGTAGTCGTAGTCCTCGACCTTTTCTTCGACCGTTGCGCCGGCGGCGCGGAGTTGCGCCAGCATGGCGTCGAGGTTCTTTACGCGGTAGTTCACCATGAACGGCGCCGCGCCGGGACCGAAATATTGCGTGTCGGTGGGGTGGACGGCCCAGACGGTCATCTCGCCCGGTCCGTCCGAGGTCAGCGCCCCGAACGTTTGGTCCGCATCGACCGGAAGTCCGAGATGTTCCCGGTACCAAGCCGCGAGGGCCTTCGGATCGCGCGCCCTCAAGAACACCCCGCCGATACCCTGCACCTTCTCCATAACGATCTTCTCCGGGATGGTTGTTCGCCGAGTGCGGCTTGCAGAGAGGCTGGGGAGGGTAAGCCGAACGGCTCGGCGAGTCGAGGTCAGGAGGCGCGAGCCGGCGCATCGCCGCGTCCCCGAACGCGGTTTCCGTAAACTGCCTCAACGCAAAGTGGAACCAAGGGGGCCGTTGAACTGTGAGCCCGTGGGTCGCCGGTTTAGTTCTCTTTTCGGCCTTTTTGCACGCGTCGTGGAACGCCCTGCTGAAAGGGCGGGGCGATCGGATGCGCTCGATCACGGTGATGGCCGCGACGGCCGGGGCGGCGTCCGCGGTGTGGGCTGCCTTCTTGCCGCTCCCGCACACGGCGAGCTGGGTCTACATGTCTCTTTCGGTTGCTCTTCACGTCACCTACAACTTCCTGCTGGTGCTGGCGTACCGGCACGGCGATCTGGGCGTTTCGTACCCGGTCGCCCGCGGCTCTTCTCCGATGCTCGTGGCCGCCGGTGCGGCGGTCGTGGCGGGTGAACAACTCGACGCCTTCACCCTCGTCGGCATCGCTCTGGTTTGCGGAGGGATTCTCGGGCTGGCTCGTGAGGGACGAGAGGGTGGGTTCACTCGTGGCATCGTACCCGCCGCCCTGGCGGGGGCGACGATCGCGGCGTACACGGTCATTGACGGCCTCGGGAGCCGGGCGTCGGGTAACGCTTGGTCTTATGCGGCATGGCTGTTCATCTTCAACGGTTTGGCCATGCTCCCGGTCTGGGCGAGTGGCCCCGTTCGGCTCGATTCCGGTTCGATGCGCTCGGCGGCTGGCGGGGTGGTATCGCTGGCGGCATATGCCATCGTCATCTGGGCGGCGAGCATCAGCCCGATGGGACAGGTCTCGGCGCTGCGGGAGTCGAGCGTCGTGGTTGCGGCCGTCCTGGGGTGGCTCTTCCTCGGCGAACAGCTCGGTTCGAGGCGCCTGGTCGCGTGCCTGATTGTGGCCGCGGGCGCCGGGTGCCTCGGGTTGCGAGGGTAGGGGTTGTGCCGCGGGTGTGGCGCCCCCCTGGGAGCGCGGACGGGAACCCCGCTGGTCGGCACATCGTTTCGTGGTGCGGGCATCCCGCCGAGCTTTGCCCACCCCGGAGCAGCGGACGAGACGTTCGCGGTTCCATAGGAACACCGCCCATTTCACTTCCGGTCTGTCACATC
>NZ_JAXBLV010000236.1:0-30550 GCF_034097035.1 Gemmata algarum | reverse complement strand
CGTGCCCTCTGCGGTGAAGACTGTTTGTCTTCTGGTTTCTGTAACGGCTCAAAATGTGAGCTATGTTACCAGTCGGTAACGGGTGCTAACTTCCGGAGGCGCCGACCGTGACGGCAGCCGCGGCGTTCGATCAGGTGGTGAAGACGTACCCGACCGGGCCGCTCGGCCGGGGCGGGGTGCCGGCCCTGCGCGGGGTGAGCCTGACGGTCCCGGCCGGGCAGGTGTTCGGGCTGCTCGGGCCGAACCGGGCCGGCAAAACCACCCTCATCAAGCTCCTCCTCTCGCTCTGCCGGCCCACGTCGGGCGCCGTCACCCGGCTCGGCGCGCCGCTGGCCGACCGGGGCACGCTCGGGCGCGTCGGGTACATGCACGAGAACCACGCGTTCCCGCGGTACCTGTCGGCGTCCGAACTGCTGCGGTTTTACGGCGGGCTGTCGGGCGTCCCCGCCGCCGCGCTCGACGGGCGCGTGGCGGCCCTGGTGGAGCGGGTCGGGCTCGCCGACCGCCAGGCCGAGCCGGTCGCGCGGTTCAGCAAGGGCATGGTGCAGCGGCTCGGGCTGGCCCAGGCGCTCCTCAACGACCCGGACCTGCTCATCCTCGACGAGCCCACCGAGGGGCTGGACCTGTTCGGCCGGCAGCTGCTCCGCGCCGTGGTGCGCGAGCGCCGGGCCGCCGGGAAAACGGTGCTCCTGGTGTCGCACGTGCTGACCGAGGTGCAGGAGCTGTGCGACTCCGCCGCGGTGCTCGTGGCCGGCCGGGTGGCGTTCGCCGGCACCCTCGCCGAGCTGCTCCGCGACCCCCAATCCGGCGCCGCCCGGACGCTCGAAGCCGCGCTCCAGCGGCTGTACCAGCCGGAGGCCGCATGAACTCGCTGCCGGTGGCCATCCGCACCGTCCGCTGGATGGTGCGCGACACGTTCCGCCAGTCGCTCGCGACGAAGCTGTTCTGGGTGATGCTCGCGCTGACCGCGGTGTGCGCGCTGTTCTGCCTGGGGGTGTCGGTAAGCGGGGACGCGCCCGGGCCGCAGCACCCGGACCAGCTCCCGGTGTACGTCAACCGGCTCGACCTGCCCCAGATCGGGTGGGACAAGATCCGCCAGGACGCGCTCGCCGGCACCAAGCGGGACGACGCGGCCCGGGTGGGGTGGGAGGAGGCGAAGCGGCTCGGGCTGAAGGGGTTCACCCTCGCCGACGCCGAGCGCACCGGGCGCGACGAGCTGCTGCGCCGCCGGATGGAGGCCGTCACCCCCGAGGAGACCGCGCGGGTCGGGCGCGAGACGGTCGAGAAGGAGGGGCTGCGGATCGTGGACGGGCAGGTGTCGCTCGGGTTCGGGCTGCACACGTACCCGCTGCGGAAGACCCGCGAGGCGGCGGCCCGCGAGGTGCAGTTGTGGCTCGCCGGTGTCGCCGCCGACACCGTGGGGGTGCTGCTCGCCCTGCTGTGGACCGCCGGGTTCCTGCCCACGTTCCTCGAGCCGCACGCGGTCACGGTGCTGCTGGCGAAGCCGGCCCCGCGGTGGGCGCTGCTGGTCGGCAAGTGCGCCGGGGTGGTGCTGTTCGTCGCGCTCCACGCCACGATCTTCGTCGGCGCGACGTGGGTCTGCCTCGGCCTCGGGACGGGCATCTGGGACGCGCGGTACTGGCTCGCGGTGCCGCTCCTGGTGACCAACTTCGCGGTGTTCTACGCGTTCAGCGCGTTCCTCGCGGTGTGTACCCGCAGCACCGTGGTGAGCGTGTTCGGCACGCTGCTGTTCTGGGTGCTGTGCTGGGCGATGAACTTCACCTACCTGCGCGTGACCGCGTTCCCGGTCGAGGGGCTCGCCCCGCTGTCGGCGTTTCTGGTCGAGGCCGGGTACTGGGTGCTGCCGAAGCCGCTGGACCTGAGCGGCATCTTCTTCGACGCGATGGACGCCGGCGCGTACTCGACGCCGGTCCCGGAGCTGGACGCGGTGAAGCAGAGCAAGCGGTTCCAGCCGGAGCTGTCGGTGCTGGCGTCGCTGACGTTCGCGGCGGGCGTGCTGGCGGTCGCGGCCTACGAGTTCCGGACCCTGGACTACTGACCCGGTGCCGCGGCCAGCGGGGCGTACACTGATTGCGTACGGTGTGCCCTTAAACGAGGTCCGATATGGTCCGGTTCGCACTGCTCGGTTCGCTGGTGCTCGCGCTCGTGGCCCACGCTTCGGCGGACGACAAGAAGGACGTGCCGAAGGAGCTGGCCCCGTTCCAGGGCACCTGGAAAGTGGTCAAGGCCGAGGTCAAAGGGATGGCGGTCCCGGAGAAGGAGTTCGCGGCCGGCCGGTTCATCTTCGAGGGCACCAAGGTGACGGTGATCGAGGACGAGAAGAGCAAGCCCGACGTCGGCACGTTCGCGGTGGGCAACGAGAAGGAGCCGTTCACGATCGACCTCGTCCAGCCGGACGACAAGGCCCTCGGGATCTACAAGTTCGACAAGGACGGCAAGCTGACGATGTGCTTCGCGACCGGCAAGGACGCGACGCGCCCGAAGGAGTTCGACGGGAAGAACGCCGCCCTCCTGGTGCTGGAGAAGGTGAAGCAGTAGCGGCTCACGGGTCCACGTCCCACACCACGATTTTGCCCCGGGCCGCGGCGGCGCACCGCAGCCCGTCGGCGCTGAAGCAGACCGCCCTCAACTGGCCGACGCCCCACGCGAACCGCTTCAGCGCGGCGCGTGCGGCCACATCGTAGAAGATCACCTCCGGCTGCCCCGCCGTGTACGCTAGCACCGGGCGCGCCGGGTGGAACGCGAGATCCCGACCGGGGTGGTCGGCGGCCCCGGCGATCGTCCACACCTTGCCGTCGCCCACGGCCCCGAACCAGACCGCGGGGCCGCGGAACGCCGCGAACGCCCCGTCACACGCGAGTGCGAGCGCGCGGACCGCCGCGCCGTTCGCGGTCTTGAACTGCCGGGCTGCACGGGCGACTGGCTTCGGACCGCCGGCCCCCCACACGCGAACGTTGCTCCCCCGCGCGCCCGCGACCCACCGCTCGTCGGCCGAAACCGCCAGCACCCGGAGGTCGCCCCGCCCCCACGCCCCACGCTCGGTCTCGCCTGTAAGCGGGTTCCAGCGCACGATTTGGAACAGGCCCGCGCTGTCGTGCGTGAGGTACACAAACGCCCCGGAGCGCCCGACCTCGAACGCGGCCCCGTGGTCCTTCGGACACGCGCGTGCGGTTACCCCGGGGTCGAGCGGGTGCACCTGTACCGGCGGCCGCAGGGCGTGTCGGAACGCGACGACCGCGCGCCCGTCGGCGGTGAACCCGACCCCGAGCGTCTCGTGCGGCACCGGGCCGGGCGCACCCAGCCACTCCAGAACGGTACCCGACAGGGCGTCGAGAACGTACATCCCGTCGGAGCCCCACGCGGCGAGCGCCCGCCCGTCCGGGGAGAACGCGAGCGCCAGCGGCCGGAAGTCCGGTTCCGGGAGGTCGAACACGCGCATCGCGGCATCTCGGTTTCACTCGGGGCGGATGTGAGATAAGATACCTGAACCGGGCACCCGCGCCGTCGGTCCCTTTCAGGTGCCCGTTCGCTCCCCGCCCGCCTAACGACGGAACGAAACCCGCACATGCCACGCGACCGCGCCACCGACGACGCATCCGACCTGTACACCCGCGGCCACAAGGCCCTCACCGCCGGCGACTACCAGGAGGCCGTGGAGTGCTACTCCCGCGCGATCCGGTTGCGCCCCGGGGACTTCGCCGGGTACCGGTTCCGCGCGCACGCGTACATCGAGTTGGGCGACCGGGTCCGCGCGCTCAACGACCTCGACCAGGCCATCCGGCTCAAGCCCGACGACGCCCAGACGTACGCCGACCGGGCCGAAGAGCTGTTCGCGCAAGCCCAGTACGAGCAAGCCGTTGCGGACTGCGACCGGGCGCTGAAGCTGGACCCGAAGCGGGTCGCCCTGGTGGCCCTCCGGGGCCGGTGCCACGCCGACCGGGGCGACAGCGGGGCCGCGCTCCGCGACTTCGCCGCGGCCATCGCCGCCGACCCGGGTAACGCCCACCGCTACCGGCTGTGGCGCGCGCAGCTCCACCTCGATCTCGAAGACTACCCGGCCGCCCTCGAGGACGCCACCGCGGTGATCGACGCCGACCCGCGGCACGCGGGCGCGTGGGCGCTGCGGGCCACCGTGCGGCAGTTCGCCGGCGACTACGCGGCGGCGGTCGCGGACTACACCGCGACGCTGGAGGTGAAGCCGAACGACCCGCTCGTCCACCTGGGGCGGGCGGTGTGCCGGCTGCTGCTGCGCGACTACGCCGGCGCCGCGGCCGACGCCGACGAGGTGATCCGGCAGCTCCCGGGCGTGGTGCGGGCCTACGAGATCCGCGGGAACGGCCGCAAGGCGCAGGGCGACCTCGCCGGCGCGCTGGCGGACTTCAACGAGGCCGTCCGGCTCGCGCCGGGGTCACCGGTGCCGTACAACGAGCGCGCCGGCGTCCACTACGCACAGGGACGGTACGCCGCGGCGATCCGGGACCACACCGACGCGCTGAAGCGCGACCCGCGCTCGGCGTCCACGTTCAACCAGTTGGCGTGGATCTGGGCCACCTGCCCGGACCCGGACGTGCGCAACGGGGACCGTGCCCGGGACTGCGCGACCCGGGCGTGCGAGCTGACCGAGTGGGGCGAGCCGAGCTTCATCGACACGCTCGCCGCCGCGTGCGCCGAGTGCGGCGAGTTCGACGACGCCGTGCGGTGGCAGGAGAAGGCGATGGATCTGGTCGCGGAGCCGGAGCGCCGGGCCGACTACCGGTCCCGGTTGGAGCTGTACGAAGCCGGGAAGCCGGCCCGCGCCGCCGGCGGGGTGTAAGCGAACCGGCGATCGAGCGCCAATGTCTTGCACCGGACCAACGCGGCGCGAGGGCTTGGGACGACCGGCCAGAAGTCGTCAGGTCAGTAAGTCATGAATTCGCAAGATTTCTGTCTTAATGGATTTGTGGATTTGTGACTTCGGGCGAACGGGCTTTTGATCGAAGTCCTTAATTGGGGCGGTTTGGGAAGTTGACCGGCCCGCCGGCAAAACGGGCGGGAAATCGGAGATCAAGGCGCGGCGATCCCGGCGCCATGCAACCGAGTTCGTCTCCCGGCACCTCCCAAACGCTTCACGCGCTCAACTTGAATAATTCCGGTCGCGTCGCGCGAAATACTAAATTCTTCGACCCGCACAGCCGATACACCCGATACGGCCCGCGTTCCGCGCGGGCGTTTTCCTCAGCGCCGGGGAATCGGGTCATGACTTTCGCCGCCGCCGCCCTCCTCGGGCTCACGATGGGCCAGCCGATCGGGCAGGATTACCACGCGATGGCCTCGCGCAGCATCAAGCTGCCCATCCAGTACGAAAAGGACCCCAGCACCATCCGGCACGTGTTCCTGTACGTGGCCCGCAACGGCGAGAACACCTGGCGCCAGGAAGCGTCCGTCACCCCGGACAAGAAGTGGTTCATCTACACCGCCAAGGAAGACGGGCTGTACTGGTTCAAGATGCAGATCGTGGACATGAAGGGGAACGCGGACCCGGCCAACCTGACCGTTGACCCGCCCGACCTGAAGATGGTCGTGGACACCACCAAGCCGGTGATCCGTGTTACGGACGCGAGACGCACCGGCGACGAGATCGTCGTCCAGTGGGCGGTGGACGACAAGTTCCCTAACGACGAAGCCACCCGCGTGCAGTTCCGCGCCACCAACGGCCCCGAGAACGCTTGGCAGGATGTTACCCTGCCGGCGGGGCCGCGGACCGGGGTGCGGTTCCCGAGCGGCATCAGCGAGGGCGTCACGGTCAAGATCAGCACCGCGGACATGGCCGGGAACCGCGGCGAGGTCATCCGCGACTTCCCGGCCGGTAACGCGAACGCGAACACGACGACGGCGCTATCGTCGCCGGCCCCGACCCCGGTCAACACCGCGGCCCCGCTCGCGGGGGCCGGCGGCGGCGCCGCGGTGTCACCGCCGGCGATGGATGCGCTCGCGAGCAACCCCAGCCCACTCCCGGTCAACCCCACCCCGCTGGGGCCGGTCGCGCCGACGACCCCGCCGCCCGTTCAGCCGCAACCGCACACCCCGCTCGTGCCGCTCGCCACGGCCCCGCCGACCGGCGCGCTCACGACCAACCCGCCCCCGTCGAGCACGGCCCCGGCGTTCCAGGCCCAACTGCAACCGGGCGTCGGGGCGTTCCCGACCCAGCCGCAGCCGGGGGCCGCGACGTTCCCGGTTCAAACCCCGCCGAGCGCGCCGCTCGTCAGCAGCCAGCCGGCGGCGGAGGGGCCGAAGCCGCTCGCCGTGGTCGATCCGAAGGCCGTGCCCCCGGCGCCGGCACCGGGCGCGACGACCCAGCAGGCCGCCGCTTGGTCCGGCGCGAGCCCGACCGTCGAGATGACCCGCGCCCAGGTCATCAGCTACCCGCGGTTCGACCTCGGGTTCGACCTCGAGTCCCGCGGCCCGTCGGGCCTCAGCCGGGTGGACCTGTGGGTCACCCGCGACGAGGGGCGCAACTGGCGGAAGTGGAGCCAGCACGACAACAAGGAGGCCAAGGGCGGGTCCGTCCGGGTGTCGCTCGACGCCGCGGAGAACCCGCAACTGGAGGGCCACTATGGGTTCCGGCTGGTGCCCGTCAGCGGCGCGGGGCTGAGCGAGCGCGAGCCCGCGCCCGGCGACGCGCCCGACATGCGGGTGGTGCTGGACGTGACCCCGCCGCAGATCGACCTGTTCCCGCCGCAGTCCGACCCGAACGCCCTCGACACGCTCGTCATCCAGTGGCGGGCCACCGACAAGAACTTCGGCGACGACCCGATCACGCTGGAGTGGAGCGACGCGGCCACCGGCCCGTGGAAGCCGGTCGCGGGCGCCGCCGCCGACCTGCCGGTCGTCCGCGCCACCGCGATGGACGCGCCGGCCCCCAAACGGCTCGCGAACACCGGGCAGTACAGTTGGCGGGTGCCCGCGGGCGTGCCGGCCCGGGTGTACCTGAAGGCGACCGCCCGCGACGCCGCCGGGAACGTCAAAGAGGTCGTCACCCGCGAGCCGATTCTGGTCGATCTGACCAAACCCCGTGCGAAAATTAACGGGATCGTGCCGCCGGTTTCGCCCAGGCCGTAATAGTTCGCGCGGAAGCATAAAAGGAGTTATTGCGTGGCGCGATTGTTCGGGTGATTTCAGGCGACCGCTTGCTTCGGGTGGCCGGTGTAATTTCCGTGAACTACGGTCTGGTAGCGGCGAAACGCCCGCACTCTCTCACCGCCGAACGCTATGTTGCCAGGTCGCGTGATGGCCGAAAAAGCTTCCGAGACGTGGATCAGCGCGCCGAAGAAGCTGTCCACGGCGAAGCAGGCGTGCCTCGTTCACATTTACCCCACCGGCCCGACGATGGGGTGCCGCTACCCGCTCACCGACCGCCCGCTGGTGCTCGGCCGGGCCGAGGACGCGGACATCCGCCTGACGGACCACTCGGTGTCCCGCCGGCACGCGGTCATCGAGCCGGCCGGGGAGGGGTACTGCGTCTCCGACCAGCGCAGCACCAACGGCACGTTCGTCAACGACCGGGTGATCGAGCCGTCGCGGCTGCTGCGCGACGGCGACTACCTGCGGGTCGGGAACTGCCTGTACCGGTACCTCGCGGGCGGGAACATCGAGGCGGAGTACCACGAAGAGATCTACCGGCTGACGATCCTCGACGGGCTCACCCAGATCCACAACAAGCGGTACCTGGACGAGTTCCTGGAGCGCGAGGTGGTGCGGTCGCAGCGGCACCGCCGGCCGCTGTCGGTGCTGGCGATCGACATCGACAAGTTCAAGACGATCAACGACAGCATGGGGCACCTGTGCGGCGACTTCCTGCTGCGCGAGCTGGCCGGGGTGGTGCGCGAGTCGGTGCGCCAGGAGGACCTGTTCGCCCGGGCCGGCGGCGAGGAGTTCGTGGTGGTGCTCGTCGAGACCACCAAGGACGACGCGCTGCACGTGGCCGAGCGGCTGCGGGAGGCCGTGGCCGCGCACGAGTTCCGGTTCGAGTCGACGCCGATCAAGATGACGATCAGCATCGGACTGGCGAGCACGGTGGGCGACGAGGTCACCACCCCGCTTCATCTGCGCCAGGAGGCGGACCAGAAGCTGTACGAGGCCAAGCGCACCGGCCGCAACCGCGTCTGTAGCTGAGGGCAAAGGCCGATAGAGGATGGGCCACAAGAGAAGACTGAAGAGATTAGAAGACCGAAGAGGGTTGGCCACAAAAAAGCACAAAGGGCACAAAAGAAAACCAATACAGAAGAGAAGTGCTTTTAAACTCGTCTTCTGCCTTCGGTTTTCTTTTGTGCCCTTTGTGCTTTTTTGCGGCCAACCCTCTTCGGTCTTTGTCTTCGGTTTCCTTTTGTGCCCTTTGTGCTTTTTTGTGGCCAACCCTCTTCGGTCTTCTCTTGTGGCCAACCCTCTTCTGTCTTTGCTGCTCTTATAGCCTCACTTGAGCCCGCTCTGCGTGATCCGGGAGTAGGCTTCGCGCACGGTCCGTGTGACCGGCCCTTCGATCCCGCGGCCGATGTCCGTTCCGCCGATGCGCACGACCCCGATGACGCCGCACGCGGTTCCGGCAACGAACACCTCGTCGGCCGCAAGCAACTGTTCGAGCCGGAGCGGATCTTCAACGAGCGCGAACCGGTCGGCGGTCGAATCGATGACCGCCGCACCGGTGTCGTCCCACGCCGCCCCGGACGCGAGCGTGAGCAAATCGCCCTTCACGGCGAACAGCACGCCTTCGGTGGCCCCCACGATTTCGCAATTCCGGTTTTGGAGCAGCGATTCGAGGCACCCGTGCCGGAGCGCGTGCTGTTTCGCGCGGACGACGTGGAGCTGGTTCAGCGTGCGGAACTGGTGCGCGGGGTTGTCGGCGTCCAGCCGTTGCGGTGACACGACGGCGTGTAACCCGTGACCGTACAGTTCCTGCGGGAACGGCTGGTACTCTTCGGCGGTGATGAGCACTTGCGGTTCGAGCTTCCGCGGGTCCGGGCCGATCGTCCCCGGGCCGCGGGTCACGAGCACGCGAACGTAGCCTTCGGTGCGGCCGTTCGCCCGGACGGTCGCTTCGACCGCCGCAAGCAGCTCCGCCGACGAAAGGGGCACTTCGATCGCAAGCGCGCTGGCGGCCTTGGCGAGGGTGGCGAAGTGCTCGGGCGCGCGGAACAGCGCCCCGCCGAACACGCGCAGGTGCTCCCACACGCCGTCACCGTACAGGAACCCGTGGTCGAACGGGCTTACCCGGGCGTCGAGCTTGTCAACGAGCGTGCCGTTGACCCAAACGAGCGACATGGGGAATTCGGAATGCGAAATGGGGAATTCGGAACAGAAAGCAGCGGAATGCGGTACCGGAACCCAGAGCCGCCACGCGACTCTTAACGTCTTTTGTTCCGCGTTCCGAATTCCGCGCTCCGCATTGATCAGACGGCGGCTAACCGCGGGTGAAACGGCCCCCGCGGCTGAGCCGGGGCCTCCTCAATCATGACCCCGCCCGCCATCCGCACGACGCGGTCGGTCTCCGACACGATGTCGGTGTTGTGGGTGACCATCACGATGGTCACCTTCTCCTCGCGGTTGATCTGGCGGAGCAGGTGAACGATTTCGCCGCCGGTCTTCACGTCGAGGTTGCCGGTCGGCTCGTCGGCCAGCAGCACCCGGGGCCGCATCAGGAGGGCACGCGCGATGGCGGTGCGCTGCATCTCGCCCCCGGACAGTTCCCGCGGCCGGTGCTTCAGCCGGTGCCCCAGGCCCATTTTCTCGAGCAGCTCTTCGGCCCGGTGGCGCAAGCGGGCGCGGTTGCGCCACCAGCCGAGCGTCGAGTTGCTGATGTAGGCAGGCATCAGAACGTTGTCGAGCGCCGTGAGCTCCGGGAGCAGGTGGTAGAACTGGAAGATGTAGCCGAACGTCTCGTTGCGGAGCCGGTCGCGGGCGCGGCTCGGGAGGTTGTCGATCCGCCTGCCGTCGAGCAGCACCCGCCCGCCGTCCGGTTCGTCGAGGGTCCCGAGCAGGTGCAGCAGCGTGCTCTTGCCCGAGCCGGACGCGCCGATGATGCTCAGGAACTCGCCGGTCCGGACCTCCAGGTTCAGCCGGGTCAGCACCGGCACCTCGACGGCGTGCCGGCGGTACGTCTTCTGAAGGTTTTCCGCAATTAGCATCGTCTCACCAGTTCGGAATGCGGAGTTCGGAATTCGGAATGAAGACCCGGAGGTGCGGCGGTTTCGGTTCCGCACTCCGAGTTCCGCATCCCGCATTACTCAAAGCGGAGCGCCTGGACCGGGTGCAGCCGGGCGGCCCGCCAGGCCGGCAGCAGGCTGAACACGGTGGCGATCAGGATCGCCCCGAGGTTCACGGCGATCACGGTGACCGGCTCGACGTTGGTCGGGATCTCTTTGAAGTAGTAGATGTCCTTCGGGAACACCGCGCGGCCGGTCAGGATCGTGAGGGCCGCTTCGATCTCGTTGATGTACCGCGTGACGGTGAGCCCCAGGGCGGTGCCGAGTAGGCTGCCGACCACGCCCAGCAAGAGGCCGTAGCTGAGGAAGATGGACATCACCCCGACGCTCGACGCGCCGAGCGACTTCATGACACCGATGTCGCGGTACTTCTCGCTCACGATCATCGTGAAGATGGCCAGGACGCTGAACCCCGCAACCCCGATGATCATGAACAGGAGCAAGTTCAGGATGCCGCGCTCGATGTCAATGGCCGACAGCAGCGGCCCCTGGTGCTCCTCCCAGGTCGCGACGCGCACGTCGGCGTGCGGGAACACCTTGCGCAGCTCCTGGGTGACGAGCTCCTTGTCGCGGTCGTAGTTCTTGAGCTTGACCTGGAACGCGGTCGCCCGGCCGATCATCCCGCGGATGTGTTGCAACTGCTCGAGCGGCACGTACACGAAGCTCTGGTCGTACTCGCTCATCTCCGTCTTGAGGTAGTCGGTGACGATGAACGAGCCCCACACCGGCTTCATCTCCTGGCCGCCGGCGGTGATGATGACCACGTCGTCGCCCGGCTTGAGGACGCACTCTTCAACGGTCTGCCCGTTCCTGTCCTTGTACCGGAAGTGGGCGATCGAGTGGCCCGGGATCACGCCGTGCAGCTTCGGCTTGGGGATCCCGATGTGCTCGTCCATCTTGGGCTCGGGGATCGCGTCCGGCAGCGGCGGCAGCCCCTTGTCATTGGGCGGCGGAACGACGTTCCCGGCCTCGTAGCGGGACTGCTTGATGTTCCACTCGTGCCGCTGGAGCGCCTCGGGGGTGAGGTCGAAACTCGGCCGGGGCGCGTCCTTCTGCCGCACGAGGTACTCGGAGAACCCGCCCACCTCCGCCCGCCCCTGGGGGTCCACGCCGATGAGCCGGATGGGCTTGGAGACGTTGGTGCCGTTGCACTGGAACCGGATGATCGCGAACGTCTCGATGGTGGGGGTGAGGGCCTCGATCCGGTCCCCCACCGGCCCGCTTTTGATCTTCGCGACGATCTCGTCGGGCGTCAGCGGCCGGCGCTTGTCCGGGTCCGGGTCGTCGCTCAGCACGTAGAACCCGTCGGGGCGGTCGGTGTCGACGACGACGTCCGAGAGCACCCCGTGGAGCCGGTCCTTGAGTTTGGTGCCGAACCCGCTCATGACCGCGTTCACCACGATCAGGGTGGCGACGCCGAGCATCACGCTCACGATGCAGATGAACGCCAGGTAGCGCGTTTGCAGGTAGCGGACGCAGAGGAGCAACTTGTACACGGTGGGATTCCTTCCCGGCACGGTCGGTGCGCGCACGCGGTCGCGGTGCTTGTAACACGATCGGCGGGAGAGGAAAAGGTGAAGTCGGAACGGCCCTGCGCGAGGTCCAAAGTCGCCTTGTCCTGCGGCGGCCCTTCGCGTAGCGTCCCGCGCCGAAAACGGCGCCGAGGAGCACCGATGCCGCCGACCGTTCCGTTCAACGACCTGCACCCCCGGTTCGCCGCCGCCGCCGCCGAGTACCGCGCCGCCGTCGAGCGCGTCCTCGCACGCGCCTGGTACGTGCTCGGACCCGAGGTCGAGGCGTTCGAGCAGGCGTTCGCCGCGTACCACGGCGGCGGGCACGCCGTCGGCGTCGCCAACGGGACCGACGCCATCGAACTCGCCCTGCGCGCCGCCGGCATCGGCCCCGGCGACGAGGTCGTTACCGTCGCGCACACCGCCGTCGCCACCGCGTGCGGGGTCGAGCGGTCCGGTGCCCGCCCCGTCTTCGCCGACATCCGCGCCGACGATTACACCCTCGACGCCGCCGCGCTCGCCGCCGCGATCACCCCCCGCACCCGGGCCGTCGTGGCGGTCCACCTGTACGGGCAGGCGGCCCGGCTCACGGACCTGCGGGCCGTCGCCGACCGGCACAGCCTGCTCCTGATCGAGGACTGTGCCCAGGCGCACGGGGCGCGCGACGAGCAGGGGCGGCGCGTCGGCACCGTCGGCGACTTGGCGGCGTTCAGCTTCTACCCCACCAAGAACCTCGGCGCGTTCGGGGACGGCGGCGCCGTGCTGGCCCGCGACCCGGCGTTCGCCGCCCGCGCCCGCCGGCTCCGCAACTACGGCCAGACCGACCGCTACCACCACGCCGACCCGGGCGGGTTCAACAGCCGGCTCGACGAGATCCAGGCGGCCATGCTGACCGTCGCGCTCGGCCGCCTCGACGCCGACAACGCCGAGCGGAACCGGCTCGCCGAACGTTACCTGCGCGGGCTCGCGCTCGCCGACCTGCCGCACCCGCGGCCGGGCTGCGAGCACACCTACCACCTGTTCGTCGCGCGCGTGCCGGGGCGCGACGCGTTCCGCAGCCGGCTCGCCGCCCGAGGCGTCCAGACGCTTATCCACTACCCGGTTCCGGTTCACCTGCAACCCGCCTACGCCCACCTGGGCGGCCGGGAAGGGGACCTGCCCGAGACCGAACGCGCGGCCCGCGAGGTCGTGTCGCTGCCACTGTTCGTCGGGCTGACCGACGCCCAGCAGGACGCCGTCATCGCCGCCGTGAACGCCGACTTACTCGCACACCGACCGGCCGCGTGACGCGCCGCCCGGTTCACTTTGTTCCTTGTGGCACAGACATTCCGGTCTGTGCAGCGCGATAAGGCCACACAGACCGGAATGTCTGTGCCACAACGTCATCAGCCCGAAACGGACAGCAGTAACCGGGCCGTGAATGAGACCCGCCGATGCGCCTCGTCCGACCCCGCCTCTGTGAACTGCTCGGGCTCGTCGCACTGGCGGCGGCGCTGGTCGCCGTTGCGCCGTTCGCGGCGGCCCGATCCGGGGACGCCCTCCCCGCGCTCGCCGAGGTGATGGCCCAGACCGAGCGCGGCGTGTTCCCGGTGTACGTCGGGCAGTCCGAGGCGCTGCCGGACGGAACACCGGTCGCGCACGCGCCGGCGTACAACACCGCCGCCGCGCTCCTGCACCTCGCCACGCTCAAGCGGCTCACGCCGGCCGCCGTTCGCGCGCTGATCGACGCCGCCTGCGCCGCCGGCGGGCTGTTCGCCATGTACTTCGGGCTCCGGGCCGCGCTGGGCGCGCGTCGGTGGGCGCGAGCGCTGATCGCCGCGCTGTACGTCCTGCTCGCCGGCGTTGTGTGGCAGGCCGGGTTCGGGAGCCCGACCGGCTTGGCGGCCGTTCCGTGCGCGCCGCTGTTGCTGTGCGGGTTCGTTGCGGGGAGCCGGGCGCCCGACTCGCGGACCGCGGGACGAACGGCGGCGGCGCTCGCGCTGCTGTGGATGTCCGACCCGCCGGCCGGGCTCGCGGGCACGGTCCTCACGGTCGCGTGGCTCGCCGGGCTCGTGGCATACCACCGGCGGCTGTCGGTCGCCGGGGCGGCGCTGGCGACGGTCGCGCTGTTCGCGGTGCTCGCGGCGTGGCACTTCGTCAGCGCGAGGGCGCTCGGCACGTTCGACGGCTCGGTGCGGTGGGCGGACCAGTGCGCCCTACCGGTCGCCGCGGCGTGCGTCGCGGCGGCGCTCGCGCTGCAATACCGGCTCGAAACCGACCCATGCGAGGTGACCGCCGAGTACGTGCGCGAGTCCGGGGAGGTCGTTCCCCTCGGCCGGCTCGGCCGGGCGGCTGCGGTCGGCGCGCTGGGGCTGTCGCTCGCGGTGCTGGCGGCTACGGTTGTGCTGCTGGTGCCGCGCCCCCCCCGCGAACCGACTGCCGGCGAAGTGGAAGGACCGCACACGGCGCTCGTTTCGGGCTGTGACCCGGCGCTGGACAACCGGCTCATCGGCCCCGCGGGCGGGCCGGCCCGCGCGACACTGGCGAACCTGGACCGCGTCCCGATCCAAACCGAGGGCGCGGGGAAACCGGAACTCGTGGGGGCCGAGTACGTGCCGGTTCACGACCACACCGCCCGGCCGTTTCAGTACGTCCGCGCCGAGCCGAACCGCAACTACTTGGTGACGCTGTCGTATTGGGCCAAGAACTACCGCGGGGCGTTACACATCCGGAGCGGCGGAACGTCCCGAACGTTCCCGCTCCCGGACGATTCGGGCGGGATGCAGACGTTGCGGGTGCCGGTCCGCACGGGCGAAGGCCCGGCGGCGGTGATCGAGCTTTACGTCACCGGGAAAACGACCGCGACGACCGAAGGTACCGGGATGGGCTGCGCGTGCGCGGGCGTGAGCGTCTACCGGCCCGAGGAGTTGCCGATTCGGGTAACGTCGCTGCTGCCGTATCGCGCGCTGACCAACGCGCCCGACGACGGGTGGGGGCTGGAAACGCACCGGCGGTTCGTGCCCGGGTACCGGGCGTTCGTGAACGGGGCGCGCGCGGACGTGGCCGGTTCGCCGGCCGGCGCGGTCCTGATCCCGCTCCAGCCCGGCCCGAACACGGTCGAACTCGTTTACCGGGGCACAGCCGCGATGCGGTGTGCGTTCGGCCTCAGCGCCGCCGGTTGGCTGGTCCTGGCTGCCGCCGCCGTGCGCGGGCGGTTCCGGCGTGCGGCCGACCGGGCGGAGGTGGCGCCCGGCCCCGGGGCGCGGGCGCCGACACGGGCCGCGTGAGCGCCGGGGAACGCGACGCGAGTTGTGGCCGAAGGACCGTACCGATGTTTCGTAGCGCTTGTGCCCGGTGGTGGCGGCTCGTGTGGCCCGAGGCGGTCGCGTGCGCCGCCCTCACCGCCGTGGCGCTCCACCTCATCGCTCCCTTCCTCACCGACCGGTTCATCGGGGCCAGCGACGCCGTCTGGTACTACTGCCTGCTCGACGACCACCTCCACCAGACCCGCGCCGGCATTTTCCCCGTGTACGTCGGCCAGTCGCACGCCAACTGGAACGGGCACCCGGTCGGGCTGCTCGCCGGGTACCTGCTGACCGGCGCCGCGCTCGACCTCGTCACCGGCGGCCGGTACTCGACCGTCGAGGTGCAGCACCTCACCCTGGCGTGGAGCATCTGGGCCGGGGCGCTGTCGGCCTACGCGTGCCTGCGGGCGCTGCCGGCCCGGCGCTGGCTGGCGGGCGCCCTGGCGTGCCTGTACGTGAGCTGCCCGGGTACGCTGTGCCTGCCCGGGGGGCTGGACATGTACCCCTCGTTCATGGTGCTGCCGTACGTGCCGGTGGTGCTGTACGGTCTGGCCCGCGGCGCGCGCCGCGGGGACGGTACTGCGGCCGGTTGCCTCGGCGGCGGAACGGCGCTGGTGTGGATGTGCCACGCCGCGATCGCGCTGTGGCTCTCCGTCGGGGGGGCGCTGTTCGTGGCGGCCCTGGCCGCGCGCCGGGGGCGGTTCTGGCACACCGTCCGGTTCGCAGCCCTGGCGGGTGCGGCGTTCGCGGTGCTGTCGGCGTGGTACTTCGCCACCGTCTTCAGCATGGAGCTGCACCGCAGCCACGGGATGACGGAGGCGCCCGAACCCCCGGCGGGGCTGTACCGGGCCACCGGCCCCAAGTTCGCCGACGATCTCACGCGGAACGTCCGCGCGTCCGTGCCCGGCGCGTACCTGCCGCTCGGCGACCGGTTCGAGCCGATGAGTTACTTCCAGCTCGGGTACGGGCTGCTCGGGCTGCTCGGGTTCGCGGCCGGAGTGGCCCTCCGGGAGCGGGTGCCGGCGCTCCGGGCGTTCGTCGGGGCGGCGCTCGGGCTCCTCGTACTGCTCCACCCGCTCGCGGGGCTGACGTGGCACGTCTGGGCCAACCTGCCGCGCACGTTCGGCGTGACCGGCCCGTGGCCGATGCAGCGGTTCTACGTGCTGCTCGCCGGGCTCGGCGCGTTCGCGGGCGCGCTGGCCGTGGAGCGGGTGCTGTCCCGCGGTCGGGCGGCGCTCGCGTTCACGGTGGCCGCGCCACACGCCGCCCCGCGGCGGCACGTGCTCCCGGCGCGTGCGGCACTGGCGGCCGTGGTGCTCGTCGTCGGTACTGGGTACAGCCTGCACCAGGCGCAGAAGGTGCGAGCGCTGGGGTTCCGCGCCCGCGACCCGGACCCGGTGCCCGCCGTCTCCCGGCCTGAAAACCAGTCGCTCCGCGCGCACAACTGGCTCACCGTCCACGACCCCCGCACCACCCCGGACCGGGTCACGGTCGGCGACCCGCTGTTGTACAACCGGGTGCTCGACGCCGACGGCGTCGCGGTGCTGGCGGCGAACCGGGAGGCGGCGGGGCGGGGCACGCCGGTTCCGTTCGTCCCCGCGGTGGCGCTGCCGTTCCGCGCCGACGCCGGGACGAGCGTGCGCCCGCTGCTCACCGCCCGGTTCGAGTCCGAAAGGCGGTACCTGCTGACGCTGCGGGTCACTTCGCAGAACGTGAGCGAGGGGGCCGCGCTGGTGGTGCGCGGGGCGACGCTCCGGCGCGAGTACCGGCCGCTGGACAACACCGGCCGGCCTCAAACGGTGCGCGTCACACTGTGGACCTCGGCGCCCGGCGCGGACGAAGTGCAAGTGTCGCTAGCGAGCGCCCCGGCGGACCCGGCCGCGCCCGCGACGCTGAGCATCGACGGGATCGAACTGACCCGCTACGAAGCCACCGACCTGCCCGTCCGGGTGGACGCACTACACCCCTACGCCGCGACCGTCCGCACCGACCGGCCGGCCCGCCTGGAAACGCACCTGGAGTTCGTGAAGGGGTACGAGGCGACGGTCAACGGGGCGCGGGTGGAACCGGCTCCCTCGCCCGACGGGATGCTGACCGTGCCTCTCGCGGAAGGAGACAACGAGGTACGGCTGGTGTACCGGGGCACGCCAGCGGCGCGGGCCGCGTTCGTGGTTAGTGGGCTGGGCTGGCTCGCCGCGCTGGGGGCGGCGGTGCGGGTGCTCGGGCGACGGCTTGCGGCGGGCGGCCGAGAGGCGACGGCTTCGGCCTGACTCACGGCCCGGCTGGTGTCTGTTTCTGGCCCGGCACTTGCGGCACCGGAAGGTGTGCTCGAACCACCCCCAGAACCCCCGGGCTCCGTCCTTGGTCTTGCCCCCGACTACTCCGGGGGACTCTCGTGGTCCCCGTCGAACGGGCGCGAGTGGGTGCCGAACGGGTTAGGCGCACAAACCGTTGGTACGGAAACTTATGCGCCGCTCAACCACCGTGGCAACGACTGAGAAATGGCTGTGCCACAAAGCCAAAACAGATACCACCAGCCGGACCGTGAACCAGACCGACGGCGGTTGCCGGGGCGGTCACTTCTTCGCGTTCTTGAGCTGCGGCAGCACGGCGGGGTCGGCGTACTTCGCCGGGTCGGCCTCGAACTTCTTCTTGGCGGTGGCGTTCCAGAAGTAGACCTTCACGCCCTTGTACTCGACCGACGGGTCCTTGCTGCTCACCACCTTGTCGCGGTTCACCGGGCAGTGGATCTGCTCGATCTTCCGCTTGGGTAGCTCCTTGCCCTTGAGTTGGGGCAGCAGGTCCGGCAGCAGGTACGCCTCGGGCTCGGCCTTGAACTTGCTCACGCAGGTGTCGCAGCACAGCCCGATCTTGACGCCCTTCCAATCGACGTAGACCGGATCGGTGATCTCGTCCTTCGTCATCACGGGGCAGAACACCTGCTTGCCGGCCGGCTTCGGGTCGTCGGTGCGGCCGCTGGCGGACAGGGCCAGAACGACGCAGGCGGTCAGCACGAATCGCACGCGCATGGGAAACCTCGGTACGGGAAACGGTCACTCGCCCTTCGGGTTCAACCGGTCGCGGAGCCGGTCGGCCACCGGCCGCATCTCGTCCTCCGCGACACGAAACCGGTTCGTCGCCGCGTCGGCGACGCGCGGCCGGTTGATCGGGTTCAGCACGCTCACGCCGCGCGGCAGCGAGGGCGTGTTGGTGTCGGTCCGGTGGCACAGCGCGCACTGTGCGGCGAACGTGGTGTGTTTGGCCGATCCGTACTCCAGGAACAGCCCCTGCGTGGTGTCCGGGACGAACCGGAACGCCTCCCCGCCGAGTGCCGAGCCGGCGCGCGACCGGAAGTAGATCCAGTGGTCCATGCCGTCCTTTGAGCTCGTCGGGTTGTCGGCCGTGAGCTTAAACGGCCCGCTCAGCCGCCGCACCCGCACCTCGTCTATCACCGGCGTCGCCACCGGTTTCAGGTCCGTATCGAAAGCTACCAGTGACAACACCAGGGCCACCTCGGTCCCGTCCGGCACCTCGACCCGGCCCGCCTGTTGGGCCGCGGTGGTGACGAGCCCGGCGGACGACGCGCGATCGCCGGCGTTCAGGAAGATTCGGCTGGCTCGCAGCGCCTGGTCTCCGCGGAACAGTTTGCCGGCTTTGCGGTCCACTTCCACCCATGCGGAAGTCGGAGGGCCGTCGAACGGCAGGGGCGGGAGGTACGGCGTCGCGCCGTCTTTCGGCTTGTTGTGGTGCGCGAACTGTTTCGTCAGTTCGGCGGTACCGGCGGGCAGGGCGGTCAGTTCGTTTCGCGGCAGGGCCAGCGCTCGCACCGTTTTGGCCAGTGCGGTCAGCAGTTCGGTGTCGTCGCTACGGCCCCACTTGCGGCTCGTTTCCAGACGCCACCAGACACTCAGCACGTCCCACTGAAACAGTATACGGGTAACCGGCGCTTTTAGCTCCGGCATGGCCGCAACTTGCTCGACAGTCGAAACGGTGCTGAGTAGTTCCAGCAGCCGTTTGCGTCGGTCCGCCCCGACGGAGGTGAGCGCCGACACGCGCACGTCGCCGCCGAATACGACCCGGTCGGTGGTCGTGCCTTTCCGCTTACCGAACTGCCAGCCCTTCACGAAGAAATCGACATCGCGTCGATCCGCTCGCTCAGCGGGCAGTACGGCCGCGATCTCCTCCGGCACTTGGTCCTGGGTGAACAGCAGCGTGTGGAGTTCGTTTAACGGGTGGGCCGGGTCGCGGGAGTAGACGGCCCCCGGCGTCTCGGATGTCGGGAGACCTTCAAGTGCGTGTCCAACGGGAAAGCGGGGCGAAGGGCGCGGGGCGGGGGCCGTCGGGACCGCTGCGACCGGCACGGACATCAGAAGCGCCAGCACCCCGACGGCGACGCGATCACTCGTCACTCACCACCTCCCCACCTTGAATCGTGAGCAGCGCGGCGATCACGTCGGCGCTCACACCCTGTCGAATCGTGCGCACCGACCCGTCCACCCGCCCGGTGTTCACCAGGCCCGAGTGGAAACTGTACATGGAGTAGTTGTTCGTGCAGTTCACCAGACACGGCCCGCCGTTGGTGACCCCGTCTTGCGAGTACCCGCGGACCTTGAACAGGTTCCCTTCGGCCCAGGAGCAGATTGTCACGTAAGCCGCCGACGCCGACGTTTCTTGCCCGGACCCCGCCAGCAATTGGCCCGCTTGCCACACCTCGGGACGCGCGGCCGATTCCACCAGCACGACGGTGTTGGACGCGCCGTCGGTGATGTCGCGGTACTGACGTCCGCGCTCGCCCGGCTTAACGCTCCCGGAGAAGAACCCGTCGGTGTTCGGCTGCGCGTAGCTCACCACCGGGGGCTTGACGGTCCACAGCTTCGTGTCCGGGCCGGCGCTGCCGGCGTAGTCGCACGCGGCGGCCGGCCACTTGGTTTCGCCGGCCGGAACGACGGCGCCGAACTTGGTGTGCATCCGCGGGGCGCCCGGGGTGCTCGGGCACCGCATGAACGGCAGGTGGTACTGGACCGCCTCGCGGTTCGCGATGTCGCTGAACTTGACGTTGTAGTTGTAGATGTTCGCGAGCGGGTTCTGCTCCATGTACGGAAGGATCTGCGCGCCCCAGAAGTGGTTCACCGCGACGCCGCCCGTCGGGGTGCCGCTGACCGAGGTCGGGAACGCGCCGTTGGCGGACTCGTAGTTGTGCAGCCCCAGCACCAACTGCTTGAGGTTGTTCTGGCACTTCATCCGGGCCGCGGCCTCGCGCACCTTCTGCATGGCCGGCAGCAGCAGCCCGATGAGAATCGCAATGATCGCGATCACCACAAGAAGTTCGATCAGCGTGAACCCGCGCCTCGACACAGCCACGAAAGGGACTCCTGGTAGGTAAAACCGTCCGGCGCCGCGTCAGCGGCTGAGGATTTCAATGACCCGCTGGATATCGACCGGCAGGCTCACGTCCCCGTCCGCGGGCAGCCGCGTGACGGTGAACGACAGGGCCTCCGCGTCGCTCACCAGCCAGTCGGCACTATGCAGCCCTTCGGTGAGCCGCTCGCGGTACTTCTTTTGCAGGTTCGGCCGGGCTTTCACGGCCACCACGTCGCCGGCCTTCACCAGGTACGACGCCACGTCCACCTTGCGCCCGTTGACCTGGAAGTGCCCGTGGTTGACGCCCTGCCGGGCCTCGTCCCGGGTGCGCGCGAAGCCGGCCCGCCGCACCACGTTGTCGAGCCGCCGCTCGCACAGCACCAGCAGCTCCGTGCCGGTGTTCTCCGGGGACTTGGTGGCGAGCTGGTAGAACCGCACCAGTTGGCGCTCGTGCAGCCCGTAGTAGTGCTTGATCTTCTTCTTCTCGCGGAGCGCCAGCCCGTATTCGGACACCTTGCCCTTGCGCTGCCCGTGCATCCCGGGCCGGTACTCGCGGCGCTCCAACGCCTTGACCGCGCCGCGCTTCTCGTAAATCACCATCCCCAGGGCCCGGTTCACTTTGCCCTTGGGTTGCGAATGCCGGCTCATCGTTCGGTACTCCCCGGCCGGGTGGATAGTCAATTCGCAAACCGATTCCTAGCAAGGAGTTGCGATGACTAGGTTCCCGGCCGTCTTTGTAACACTGCGTTAGGCGGATTCATAATGTCCGTCGAAGGCGAATTGCGACTGCCCACACCGCCTCGTCGCTTCGGTGGGCGGCGGTCACTCGCCGACGTACGGCAGGAGCCCCATGAACCGGGCCCGTTTGACGGCAGCGGCGAGCGCCCGCTGCGCCCCGGCGCTCAGCCCGCTCCGCTTGCGGGACATGAGCTTGGCCTGGGAGGTGAGGAACTTGCGCAGCCCGTTCACGTCCTTGTAGTCGATGAACGCGGGCCGCGGCTCGTACCCCTTCGGGGCGTGGGCCAACTGCCGCCGCCCCTTCGACTTCACGATCTTCAGCCCGCTCGGGTTGGTCTTCGGTGCCATCGGAACGTCCTCCACTCGAGTTAAAGTCGTTACGCTTCAAAACACTCACTGGGGCCGCCACAGCGGCGGTCCCGCACGTCGTTGAGCCGGGCACGGAGCCGGGCTTCCAGGTCCGCGTCCCCGGCGGCCGTCGCCGCCCGGAGCAACCGTCCCAGGCAACCGGGGCACCCAAGTGCCTCCGCTGGGACCGGGCGGACGAGGTCACACGCCTCGGCCGCACGGCCGGTATCGGCCAGCGCGCCGGCCAGGGCGACTCGGTACGGAATGACCCCAGGAGCCAGTGTATGAGCCACCCGCAGGTGGCGAATCACTCGAGCGGGCGGACGTTTCAGTTTTGCCGAATAATACGCCATTCCGTAGTGTGCCGGGTGGTACCACGACCGGAGCCGGGCGAGCCGGCGGCACACCTTGAACGCCGCCCGGTGCGCCCCGAGCGCGCCGCACAGCCGGGCGAGGTCGGCGAGCAGCGGGGTCGGGCACCGCCCCGGTTCGGCCAGGAACCGCAGGGCGGCCGCGGCGCTGCGGCGCCAGCCGCCGAGCAGGTGCAACTCGGCCAGGGCCAGCCGCGCGAGCGGGTCCAGCGGGCCCACCGCGCTGGCGGTTTCCAGCGCCTCGAGCGCGACCGGCGGGTTCCCGAGGCGGAACGAGGCCAGCCCGTACACTTGAAGCAGGCCCGGGTGGTACCGGTCCCGCCGCAACCCGTCGTGGGCCGCCCGCAGCGCGTTCGCGAACTCGCCCTCGTCGAACCGCTCGGCCGCGATCCGGTACAGACAGTCGGCGCTCGTCATCGTGCCCTCGCTACGCTCGTGTGCCAGTTCGGGTCAATCGGGTGCGCCGGACCCGGCTGGCCGGGGGGCCGGGCCGGGGGCGAGCGGCGCGGGTCGGGCTCGGAGGCCCACAGCACGAACACGGCCGCGAGGGCGACCGGGGCGGCGGTCGCAAGGGCCGCCAGCCACCGCGGGTTGTCGCCCCGCCCCCGTTCGGTCGCGGTCATGGCGCGGCTCCTTACTCGGGGAACGCGGTCACCAGGGTCGCGTAGTGGCGGGCCTCTTCGTACTTTTTGCCGTTGAGTTCGCCGGCCTTCGCCTCGGTGGCCCGCGCCCACGCCCCGTACCGGCCCTTCGCCGGGTACGCTTCGGTCAGCCCGTCCTTGTCGGTCGTCGCCTTGGCCTTCCCGCCGCCCGGCTTGAGCACCGTCACCTCGGCGCCGGCCACCGGCTTGCCGGCCGCGAGCAACTTGAACCGCACCTCCGACCCGCTGGCGACCGGCACCAGTTCGGCGGGGAGCGTTTTTTCGCCGAGCACGAGCCGGTCCGCGGGCACGGCGCCGACAACGGCCTTCGGGTGGTACGCGAGCAGGTACGGTTTCGCGTCGCCCTTCTGCATCACCCCGTAATTGAGTGTGCCGAACACGAGCCGCGGGCCGCTCCCTGGCAGCGCGGCGGCGAGCTCGTGCTTGCCGGCCTTGTGTTCGACCACCGTGTCCTTGCCGGCCGCGTCGCGGCAGGTGAGCTTGAGGGCGGTCATCTTGTCGGCCCCGACGTGTTCGTCCGGGTCCAGGTCTTCGCTAAACACGACCAGGGCCTTGGCCGGGTCCTTCGGGTCGGGCACCACGAACACGAAGTGCGCGTGTGCGGCCGTCAGGGCGCAGAGGGCGGTCAGGGAGGCGAGAGCGGCGCGGAACATGAGGGCTCCGTAATCGGGGAAACGGTCGTGTCTTGTACGCGGGCCGGGCGGGCAGACGGTCTACCCGCCCGGCCGATCCGGCGGTCCGTCGCCGGGGGCTCGGTGCCGCGGGGCGCGGCCGTTACTTCTTGGGGTCGAGGCCGTCTTTCTTGCGCGCGGGAACCATCACCTCGCGGATGAACTTGTCCCACGCCTGCTGGTCCTGGAACTTCGGGCTGCCGTGCTTCACCCGTTCCAGCGTCTCGACCTCGTACTTCTTTTGCGCCGGCAGCGCCTTCCACTGCTCGACGGTCAGGGGCGCCTCTTCGGGCGCCGGTGCGGGCGGGCCGCCGCACCCGGCGGGACCGGCGCCGAGAGCGGTGACCAGAAACAAACCGAACGGTCGCATCGGGGCTCCGTCAGAATCAGTTCGCGGGGACCACTTCGCCGCCGGCGCGGGTGGACATCCACTGGAAGGTTTGCTGGTTGATCCCGTCCCGGATGAAGGACACCGAGCCGTCGGCGAAGGCGAAGTTGGTCCCGCCGGTGTGCTCGCTGCGGAACGCCCCGTACAAGGTGGACGTGTTGTTGTGCTTGTTGAACGGGTGGACCGTGGAGCCGAAGGTGTACCCGATGTACCCGTAGCTCCAGATCGCGCCCAGTTCCGTCGAGGGCACGCCCCGCGGCTTGAAGTCGGACTCGCCGACGAGCAGCGTGTTCGAGGTGCCGTCGGTAATCATTGCGATGCGGGTCGGTGCTGGGCATACGGTCGTTGGGGTGTAGCCGCGGTCACGGGTCGGGATGATGGCTCCGTCGAACGCGGGCTCGGACGCCCCGAAGAAGCCGTAGTAGGCGTACAGCATCGGGTCCTGGGTGCCGCTGGAGAACAGGTAGCTGGACGGCGCCCGGTTCTCGGCTCCCCCCAACGGGCCGCTGGGCGGGGTCATCGCCGGGCACGTGTACGTCGGGATCTGCGTCTGCTGGAGCGCGGCGTTGGTGTAGCCGTCGCCGTCGCTGTCGTCGGTGCTGTTGCGCGGCAGCTTCGGGTTCCACCGCCGGGCCACGTTGTCCTGCTCCAGGTACGGCATGATGAGGATGAACCCGGTCACGTAGGTGCTCGCCGTTTCGCCCGGCTGGCGGTCGGTCGAGGCATACGGGAACTGCTGGTTCGCGTCGTGGTAGTTGTGGCACGCGAGCGCGATCTGCTTCAAATTGTTCGAGCACTTCAGGCGCGCCGCCGCCGCCCTCACCTTCTGCACGGCCGGCAACAGGAGGCCGATGAGGATGGCAATGATCGCCATCACCACCAACAGTTCGATCAGCGTAAAGGCGCGACGGGGAACACGTGTGCGGCGCATGACGCGGCACCCTCCTCGAGTGTGAGTGGGATGGCCGCGAGACGCGTCGCTGGACGTGGGTCGGTTCGGTGCTCGAACCGGAAAGCCTGCGGAGGCTAGCGACTCGCTATAGTTGTCTTGTTGAGAACGAATCTCATCAAGACAAGGGAAATGGTACTCGACTGGTGCCCGATGTCAACCCGGCAGTTTGCGAGATTGCTCGAAAATTGCGACGCTGTCGCTCTTGGACGCTGATACACGGTCCGGCTGGTCGTGTCTGTTTCTTGTGGAATAGACATTCCTGTCTGTGTAGAGCGAGAATGATTCACGGACAGGAATGTCTGTGCCACAAAGACAAAAATCAAAACGGACACCAACAGCCGGTTCGTGTATGAGGGGAGTTGCACTTCCGTCTTTCTGGGTCGCCGTGGAGATGTGGTAACTGTTCACGTGGCTCGATTAAGCTCCGTCCCCCCGAGTAGGCCTCTCGGTGCGCTGGAAGCAGGTTGGTAGTTCTCCAGCAAGTACGACATAGAGTTGGAGGAGAGAGAACGCGATCGCAGCGGCGTGCCACGCGAGGGCGAATGCGGCCCCGACGAGAACATACCGTGCCCGTGATACCTCCGTCTTCTTCCCGTGGCTGTTTAACTGGTAGACATCTCGTCGTGCGAAAATCCGGCTCCCTTCTTCGGGAACCCCATACGGCCCGGACGTCGCAGCCAGTGCAACAAAACTCAAGAGGGACAAGGCTAAACACAACCGGACGGCCCGCCATACCGCGGCCCGCCGCGCGTTCGGGAATGGTGACGGTAGCCCTTGCTCGTTACGAGACGCGGCCTCGAACTGCACGAGTACAAACGTGACGGCACTGGTAACGAATGCCCCGATGGACGGCCACCAACCTGGCGACAAGCCGAACGCGATTGAGAACAAACCCACGAGGTACAGAAGCAGTGTGGTGAGAACGATGAGCAGTAATGCACGGGTCATGTTCATTTCCGATTGACCCGAGGAGGAACTCTTCCGGCCGTATGGGCTCCTCAGGTCGAGGTGCGCGCGGAGATGATCGAGGGCATCAGCCCTCCGGTCCTGGCGGCCTGTGCGGTCTCGGTCAGGAAGGCCAACACGTCACGCCCTTGCTGTCGGCAGGTGGCCACCACGGTCAACACCCGCTCAACAAACCGGCTCCCGCCGGCCGAGTCCGTCCCGAAGCTCATCTTCCGCCAACTGACCGCGTGCCGCAAGGCCGCTCGGCCGCGTTGTTCGTCGGATCGACCCCCTCGACCGCGGCGAACGTGTACAGCGCCGGTTCGACGGCCGACCACCGCCGTGAACGCCGTCGAAGATGTGCAGTCCGGCATTCGCTCGGTGGTCGCGGTGCCATCTGTTGAATGGGCGACCCGTTCCCGCCGGTGGCCCGTTTCTGCCACGTGTGGCAACCGAGAACCGGCGGACTGGTTCCGCGGTTCCGGGATCGTGGTGGTAACGGTGGCCGATGTCGCACCTGCGAGGCGTTGACGGGTCGGCCGGTGGACAACTGCTGGTACCAAGACTGGTCGCGGGCTGGCGATTCGCTGGGTGGTCGCTGCCCACGAATTTCACGGGCGAGACCTCAAAAGAGGGCACCGGGAGCGCGGAGACGAAACCCGGCTTCGGTCGATTGTTGTGTCGCAAAGCGTTTTTAGGGCGAATGTTATGGCCGTTTTGACTCGTGCGTGCGATTCCTCTCCGCTTGGACCGTAACCGGTGTTGTTCGCTCCACAGGGTTCGACACGGACTTCTGGAAGTGCAACGAGGGGGAAATGCGGTGGGACAATGCCCGATGTGCGGATCAAACGGCCGACGGAGCGAGCGAACGGGAAGCTCCGCAAGGCCATTCACGGCCACGCCCGCTCGCCGCGCGCGGAACCGCACCTACAGTAGCTCAGACCTCTCCAGCCGTACCGGCACCCACCCTATGCCCTTCACGCACACCGTCCGCGGCGAGCGGTTCGTGTTCGCCGACCTGCGCGAGTTGCTCGCCAAAGCCAACGAGTCGAAGTCCGGCGACGCGCTCGCCGGGCTCGCGGCCGGGTCCGAGCGCGAGCGGGTCGCGGCGAAATGCGCGCTCGCCGACGTGCCCTTACGGCAACTGGTCGATGAGCCGGTCGTCGATCCTGATACGGACGACGTGTCCCGACTCGTACAGGATTCGCTCGATCACAAGGCGTTCGCCCGCATCCGTTCATTGACGGTGGGGGAGTTCCGCGAATTCCTGTTGAGCGACGCCACAACCGGCGACACGCTCCGGGAGCTAAAGTGGGGGATCACACCCGAGGCGGCTGCGGCGGTCGCCAAGTTGATGGGCAACAAGGAACTCGTGTACGCGGCGGCGAAGGTGCGCAACGTGACCCGGTGCCGCAACACGCTGGGCCAGCGGGGCGTGTTCGGGGTGCGGGTGCAGCCGAACCACCCCACGGACGACCTCGCCGGCATCCTCGTGAGCGCGCTCGACGGGCTCGCCTACGGGTGCGGTGACGCCGTCATCGGGGTGAACCCCGCGACCGACTCGGTCGAAACGGTCGGCGCGATCCTCCGCCTGCTCGACCGGCTCATCACCGAACTCGGCGCGCCGACGCAGGCGTGCTGCCTGGCACACATCACGACCCAACTCGCGGCCCTCGACCGCGGCGCGCCGGTCGATCTGCTGTTCCAGTCGGTCGCGGGGACGCAGGCCGCCAACGCCAGCTTCGGCGTTACGCTGGCGATGCTGAAAGAGGGCCGGGAGCGGGTGCTAGCGTCGCACCGGGCGCGGCCGGTGGGGTGGGTCGGCGATCAGGTGATGTACTTCGAGACGGGGCAGGGGAGCGCCTTATCGGCCGAGGCGCACCACGGCGTCGATCAGCTCACGCTCGAAGCGCGGGCGCAGGCGGTGGCCCGGGCGTTCGACCCGTTCCTGGTGAACACGGTGGTCGGGTTCATCGGCCCGGAGTACCTCGCGGACGAGCGGCAGATCACGCGGGCGGGGCTCGAAGACCACTTCGTCGGCAAACTGCTCGGCCTGCCGATGGGCGTGGACGTGTGTTACACCAACCACGCGGACGCGGACCAGAACTCGGCCGACAACCTCTTGCTGCTGCTGGCCGCGGCCGGGTGCAACTACGTCATGGGCGTGCCGTGTGCCGACGACGTGATGCTCAACTACCAGTCCACCAGCTACCACGACGCCGCGACCGTGCGCGACCTGTTCGGGCTGGCACCGGCCCCCGAGTTCCGGGACTGGCTCGAAGCGAACGGGATCACCCGGGCGGGTAATCTCACGAGCGCCGAGCGCCCGGCGCTGCTTGGGACGGCCGCGAAGGTTCTTGCTGCCACGAATTCGGATGAGAGGTACGCATGAGCGCCCCCGGAGCCGAGCCCGACGACGTTCGCACCTTGCACAAGCTCGGGTACGCGCAGGAACTGGCGCGGGTGCTCGGCGGGTTCTCGAACTTCGCCATCTCGCTGTCGATCATCTGCATCCTGGCGGGCGGGGTGACCTCGTTCCACGTCGGGTTCTGTTCGGTCGGCGGCGCCGCCATCGGCATCGGGTGGCCGCTGGCGGGGCTGTTCGCGCTGTGCGTCGCGGCCACGATGGGGCAAATCGCGTCCGCGTTCCCGACCGCCGGCGGGCTTTATCACTGGGCCGCGACGCTCGGCGGGCGCGGGTGGGGGTGGGCGACCGCGTGGTTCAACCTCGCGGGACTCGTTGCGGTGCTGGCGGCCATCAACGTGGGCACGTTCCGATTTGTGATGGGCGCGTTCGCCCCGGACGTAAAGCCGACCGCCGAACTCCAGTTCGTGGCGGTAGCGCTGATTACGGCTTCGCACGCGGTCATCAACCACCTGGGCATTCGGGTGACACGGGTGCTGACCGACTTCAGCGGGTACTGGATTCTGTTCGTCGCGGCGGTGGTGACGGTCGCACTCGTTGCGGCCGCGCCGGGGTACGATTTTTCGCGCCTGTGGACGTTCACCAACTTCAGCGGTCTGCCGGGCGAGGGTGGCCCCGTATGGCCGCAGACCGAGTCGCTCGCGTGGCTATTCGCGCTCGGGCTGCTGCTGCCCGCGTACACGATCACCGGCTTTGACGCCTCGGCGCACGTGTCCGAAGAGACGACCGACGCGGCCCGAAACGTCCCCCGCGGGATCGTCCGGTCGGTGTGGGTGTCCGCCCTGTTCGGCTGGCTGATGCTCTGCGCGGCGGTGCTCGCGATGCGCGACCCCGCTGCGGTTGCGGAGAAGGGGGACACCGCGTTCGTGTTCACGATGGCCGACGTGCTGCCGCAGTGGTTTGCGCTGGTGCTGTGCGGCGGGATCGGAATCGCGCAGTACCTGTGCGGGCTGGCGACGGTGACATCGGCGTCGCGGATGGCGTTCGCGTTCGCGCGGGACGGCGGGGTGCCGCTGTCGCGGTGGGTCCGGTACGTGTCGCCGCGGTTCCGCACGCCGCCGGTCGCGGTGTGGCTGGTCGCGACCGCCGCGGTGCTGTTCACGGCTTACGCCGAAGCCTACGCGACGATCGCCGCCGCCGCCGCGGTGCTGCTCTACATCTCCTACGTGCTGCCGACCGCGCTGGGCGCACGTGCCTACGGGCGAACGTGGACGCAGATGGGGCCGTGGAGCCTCGGGCGGTGGTTCCGGCCGCTCGCGGGGGTGAGTGTGGTCGGGTGTGTCGGCCTCGTGGTGGTCGGGGTTCAGCCCCCGGCCGAGAAGGCGCTCTACGCGGTCGGTGCGATGAGCCTGGCGCTGCTGGTCGGGTGGTTCGCGGTCGCGCGGCACACGTTCCCCGGACCGCCGCAAGGGCTCATGAGCCGCGAACAACTGGACGCGATTGTGGCGGCCGAGACCGCCGTTCACGAGCGCGAGGAGCCGAAGGCGTGAGCGACCAACTCCCGGTTCCGCTCGATCCCGTCGAGGCCGCACTGGCCCAGACCCCGGCCCGGGTGCTGGCGGGCCGCGCCGGGCCGGCGTACCGCACGGCGACGCTACTGAAGTTGCGCGAGGACCACGCGGCCGCGCGCGACGCCGTTCACACCGAAGTGGATCTGGTGCGCGACTTCGGCGCGGAACTGGTCGCCCGGTTCCAGTTGTTCGCGGTCCAGACGCAGGCCGCCTCCAAAGCGGAGTACCTGCGCCGGCCCGATTTGGGGCGGAAGCTGTCCGAAGCGGCCCGTGACGTGATCCGGGCGCAGTGCCCGGCCGGGTGCGACGTTCAGATCGTGGTCGGCGACGGGCTATCGGCAACAGCCGTTGCTGCTCAGGTCCCGGCGCTTTTAGGGCTCTTGCAGGACCGCGCCACGGCGCGCGGGTGGTCGTTCGGCCGGCCGTTTTTCGTTCGGCATTGTCGGGTTGGTGTGATGAACGACATCGGCGCGCTACTGTCACCGGAAGTGGTGGTGCTGCTGGTCGGCGAGCGGCCCGGTCTGGCGACCGCGGAAAGCCTGTCGGCGTATCTGGCGTATCGCCCGCGGCCCGGGCACACCGACGCCGACCGCAACCTGATCTCGAACATCCACGGCCGTGGTGTTGGCCCGGCCGATGCGGTCGGGCGGGTGTTCGCGCTGGCCGAACAGTTCCGCGCTGCCGGGCGGAGCGGCGTTGGGATCACCGAGGGGGCGGCTCCGCAACTGGACGGGTGATGCCGAATCCATGCCGGACGGCGGCTCGTGCCATCAGTACCCTGGGGGCTCTTGCGCGACCGGAGCATAAGGCGTGACGGGACCACCGCCCATGCTCTACCGCGATGTGCGCGCCACGCTCGTTCCGGTAGCGGGAGGGGGACGGTACTGATTCACGATGTAGTTGGTGGTGTCTGTTTTAGTTTTTGTCTTCGTGGAGCATACACTCCTGTTCGTGATCGCGATAAAGATGCACAGACAGAAGCGTCTGTGACACAAGAAGCAAAATCTGCAGGTGGTCAGACCGGTAGGCGATGTTGCTGATGACCGGGATTTTCGAGGAGCTGCACATCGGGCGCGAAAAATCAGGATGGCCTGCGGATCTGCCGGTGTGCGAGTTGACGTTAGGGT
>NZ_JAXBLV010000235.1:0-32541 GCF_034097035.1 Gemmata algarum | reverse complement strand
GGCGGGTGCGCGGGGGGCTCCTGGGGCGCGGGCCGGGGCGGGCGCCGGCCGGTGGCCAGCTCGTGCAGCACCACGCCGAGCGAGTACACGTCGCACCGCTCGTCGGCGGCGCCGCCGGGCCGCCCGGCCATCGCGGCGTAGTACTCGGGCGCCATGTACGCCAGCGTGCCCCCGTACCGCACCCCGTCCCGGTGCCGGGTGCGGTCGAACGCCACGTTGAAGTCCGCCAGCATCGGCCGCCCGTAGGGCGTGACCAGGATGTTCGCCGGCTTGATGTCGCAGTGCAGCACCCCGCGGGCGTGCGCGAACGCGAGCGCCTCGGCCAGCCGCGCGCCGAGCCGGCACACCGCCTGCGGGAAGTCGTCCGCCCCGAGCGCCGCGCGGTCCCGCAGCGCCGCCGGGTCGAACCCCGGGTCGCCGCGCCCCAGCCGGTCGAGCGCGGCCAGCAGCTCGGCCCCCGACTCCGGCCGCCGGCCGCCGTCGTACAGGTGGCGGATCAGCACCCCGAGGTCGGCCCCGGGCACGTACTGGAGGCACAGCCCGGCCAGCCCGGTGTCGGGGTCCGCGAACGCGGAGAACACCTTCACGATGTGGTCGTGCTCCAGGCCGGCGAGCAGCGGCCCCTCGCTGCGGTCGGCCAGCTCGCGGTCGGCCACCTTGAGCGCGACGTGCCGCCCGAGCGACACCTGGCGCGCCAGGAACACCTGCCCGAACGCCCCCTGCCCCAGCTTCGAGACGATCTCGAAGTCGCCGACCCGGGGCGGCACCGCCGCGCCGCCCTCGTGGGCGTACGCGGGCGGCGCGGAGACCCGCGTGGTCTGGTTCGGCGCGGGGTCGTCGGGGAGCGTGCTCATTCAGGCGGTCCGGCAGCGGAACGGGTCACCGTCACTGTTTTACAACCCGAAAGCGGCGGCGCGGGCGCGCCGCTCGTCACCCTGAAATGGCGGAACGACTTTCCCGCCCGCGGGCCGACGGAACAACCGGTCCTTCGCCGCGCCCGCAGTTCCAAAACGGCCGCGCGGCGACGAACCGAGCCCTCCGGCACGGAACTCGGCCCGAGAAGCGAAGCCGCCCGCACCGGATCGATTCGCCATAAGCGCCACTCCGTCAAGATTTTGCGTTACACAATCCGGCCGAACCCGAGCGCTCCCCGGAAGCACGATCGGCCGTCGTGGGGGGCGATTTCGGGGTAGCGACTGGCCCCGCAAACCGCCAGCTCCTGGGCCGCTCGCCGCCAGCAGTTGTCCACTCGGCGCCCTGTCGGTCACGACCGCACCCGCACTGTAACCCCCCGTTACACCCGTATCAGGCGCTGTGTACGCCCTTGCATCCGTCGGTCACGACCGCCCTCGCGACTGTAACCCCCGTTACACTGGCGCCCAGGCGCCCGACGCCGAACAGCGCCCCTACTGTACTGATGGCGGGAAGGGGCAATCACCGGTGCCGAGAGCGTCCACACCTGCCCGTGCGGCAACTCGACCGGCCGGACACCGTTTCCCACCTCAGTCATGGTCGCGACGTGTCCACCCGCGATCGCGGCTTGTCCAGTTGTTTGTCTGACTCGATGCGTTTGGTGTGGTTTCGTCGGCAAATTCCCTCCGGTACACGAATTGCATTTGCGTGCGCTGTAGCCCGCGACATGGCCCGCCCGGCTCGCACCGCCCGCTGAGGGGGCGCGTGCCTGCGGCGGTGCTCACCCTGATCCGCCTTCGGAGACCCGCCCGCGTGCGACCCGCCGTTCTCGCCGCTTTGACCTTGCTGCTGAGCCACGGAACCGGGCGCGCGGCGTCGCCCGCGGAGCTGGCGGCCCGGGTCGATGCGCGCATCGCCGCGCGGTGGAAGGCCGAGAAGGTCGCGCCCGCGGTTCCGGCCACCGACGCCGCGTTCGCGCGCCGCGCGTACCTCGATCTGGTCGGGCGCATCCCCACGGTCGCGGAGGCGCGAGCGTTCATCGAGGACCGCGGCGCCGGCAAGCGGTCGGCGCTCGTCGCATGGTTGCTCGCCTCCGGCGGGTACGCCCGTCACTGGGCCACCTTCTGGCGCCGCGAGTGGGTGCCGCAGTCCCCGGCCGCGAGCGGCGACGAGATCGAGGGCTGGATCGCCGCCCAGTTGCGCGACAACGCCCCCTACGACCGCGTGGTCCGCGCGCTGCTGACCGCGCCGGCGGTGCGCGCCCCCGGCGGCGCCCCGCAGACGTTCCTGATCGCCAGCGAGTTCAAGCCCGAGAACCTCGCGGCCAACACCACCCGCGCGTTCCTGGGCATCAACCTGGACTGCGCGCAGTGCCACAACCACCCGTTCGCCCGCTGGACCCGCGACCAGTTCTGGGAAACGGCGGCGTTCTTCGCCCGCCCCTCGGAGGCCGGGGCCGAGGCTCAGAAGATCGAGATCGGCGTTCCGGGCACCGGCACGAAGCTCGGCCCGCAGCTCCTGACCGGGGAGCGGGTGGCGTGGCCCGCGGCCCTCGCGCCCGACACCGGCCGCGGCGTGCTCGCCGCGTGGGTGACGAAGAAGGACAACCCGTACTTCGCGAAGAACGCCGTCAACCGGGTGTGGGCGCAGCTCTTCGGCACCGGGCTGGTGGAGCCGCTCGACGACCTGAGCGGCGAGAACCCCGCGAGCCACCCCGAACTGCTCGACGAACTCGCGACGGCCTTCGCCGACAGCGGCTTCGACCTGAAGCACCTCACCGCCGCGCTGGCGCAGACGCGGGCGTACCAGCTCTCGTCGGTGGCGCCCGCGGGCGGCGGCTCGGACCCGCGGCTGTTCGCCCGCGCCGCCGTCCGCGGGCTGACCGGCGAGCAGCTCTACGACAGCCTCCGGGTCGCGGCCGGCCTCCCGCCGGACCGCACCGACCTGGACCCGCTCAACGCGGCGGCCGCGCGCAAGCGGTTCGCCGAGCGGTTCCGGGTCGAGCGCGCCGGCACCGCCCAGCGGTCGATCCTGCAAAGCCTCGCCCTCATGAACGGCGCCGTCACCGCCGAACTGACCGACCCCGCCACGTCGCCGGCGCTCCAGGCGGTGGCGGGCGCGCCGTTCCTCGACGCCGCGGCGAAGGTGGAGGCGCTGTACCTCGCCGCGCTCGGGCGGACGCCGACCGCCGAGGAGTCCGCGGCGGCCGTCAAGCACCTGGCGCGCGGCGCGGACGCCGGCCCGGCGCTCGCGGACGTGCTCTGGGCGCTGCTCAACGGCAGCGAGTTCGGCACCAACCACTAATCGGAGACCGACACCGTGAGAGCCCACCGCCCGCGCCGCGGGTTCACCCTCATTGAGCTGCTGGTGGTGATCGCCATCATCGCGATCCTCATCGGGCTGCTGCTGCCCGCCGTCCAGAAGGTCCGCGCCGCCGCCGCCCGGCTCCAGTGCGCGAACAACCTGAAGCAGATCGGGCTGGCGGTCCACAACTACGCCGGCGCCAACGAGGACTGCTTCCCGAAGTACGACGGCACCAACCGCCGGCTGAGCTGGACCACGCTGCTGCTCCCGTACCTGGAGCAGGACAACGTGTACAAGATGATCGACCAGACCCAGACCTGGGCCGCGACCGTTAACGGGTGCCAGAACCGGGCCGCCGGGCAGGTCCCGCTCAAGGTGTTCGTGTGCCCGGCCAACCCCGGCGCGCAGCGCGCGGTGCTGATCGCCGACCCGGAGGTGACCGGCGGCAGCTTCCGCGCCGCGCCCACCGACTACACCGTCGCCGAAGGGTTCTACTACACGAACGTCGCGTCCACCCCGCCCGACCCGCCGAACTGGTACGAGGGCACGATCCGCGGGATCGCGGCGATCGGCAAGCGGCGGATCACCGACGTGACCGACGGCACCTCGAACACGCTCATCATCTTCGAGAACGCGGACGTGCCCAACGTCTGGATCAACGGCCAGCGCGTGACCAACAACACGGACGTGGTCACCACCTACCAGCACAGCAACAACGGGGCGTGGTGCAACCCGAACAACAACAACGTGCGCGGCTGGGACGCGACCGGGACCGTCCAGTTCGGCACGTACATCGTCAACAAGCGCAACGGGGCCGCGCTGTACGGGTTCCACACCGGCGGCGCGCACGCCCTCCTCGCCGACGGCTCGGTGCGGTTCTTCGGCGAGAACACGACCGCGGAAACGATCAAGCGGTTCATCACCTTCAAGGACGGGGAGATCATCTCCGAGGGCGGCCTGTGAAACGAACCGTGTTGACCCGCGGGCTCGTCGCGGGCGCGTGTGCGGTCCTGTGCCTCGCCGCCGGGTGCGGGAAGCCGAAGCGGCCGAACGAGCTGCCGGTGTACCCGGTGAAGGGGCGCGTGACCCACAAGGGCGAGCCGATGCCGTTCGCGGTGGTGACGTTCTACCCCGCGGGGGAGCCGTTCGCGCCGGCGCGGAAGTCTCGCGCCACCGCCGACAAGGACGGGAACTACGAGCTGACGACCTACGAACTCAACGACGGCGCGCCGGACGGCGAGTACGGGGTCGTCTTGTACGTGCCGCTCAAACAACCCGACCCGAACGAGTTGGAAGGCGCCAACCCGCCGGACCGGCTCAAGCACGCCTACTTCGACCCGAAGAAGTCGAAGCTGAAGTACACCGTTCGGCCCGAGCCGAACACCATCAACATCGACCTGCCGTAACGGAGGGGTTGCGCGTGAAGCGGTTCACTCGCGGGTTCGCCCTGATCGATCTCCTGGCCGCCGTCGCGCTGGGGACGGCCGCCGCCGGGCTGCTGCTCCCGGCCGTGCAGAAGGTGCGGGCGGCCGACGCCCGGGCGCAATGCGCCGACCACCTGCGTCTGATCGGCACGGGCGCGGCCGGGTACGCCGCGGCCCACGACGGGAACCTGCCGCGCGACCGCATCGAAGTCCCGCGCGGGAGCTGGAACAGTGAGATCCTGGCCCACATCGGCGAGGAGAAGCTGGCGAAGGCGTACGCCCCGGGCCAGGACTGGTTCACGCCCGGCCCGGGCGGCAACCGGGACGCCGCCGCGACCCGCGTGCCCGCGTTCCTGTGCCCGGCGGCGCCGCACCCGGACCGCTGGGTGCTCACGCAGGACCCCGACGACGCCGCGCGGAGCTTCAAGGCCGCCCCGACGGACTACGTCGGCTCCGCGGGCGCGTACTACCAGAACAACGACCAGAACAACCTGCACCCGGGCGCGATGCACCACCGCAAGATCACCCGCCGCATCCACGTGTCGGACGTTCAGGACGGCGCCGCCAACACGCTGCTGGTGGTCGAGATGGCGGACAAGCCGAACGGGTGGCGCGCCGGGAAACTGGCCGAGGACCGGTCGGGGAAGCCGCAGATGCCGGCGCTCAACGGCCAGTGGGCGGCGCCGAACTGGAACCACCTGCGCTCGTACACGGCCGACGGCAAGGAGCAGTTCGGCCCGTGCGCGGTGAACTGCGCGAACGGGGCCAGCATCTACGGGTTCCACCCCGGCGGGGCGAACGCCCTGTTCGTGGACGGCTCGGCGCGGTTCCTGAAGGCCGGTCTGTCCCAGGAACTGCTGGTCGCGCTGGTGAGCATCGCCGGCGGCGAGGTGCTCGGCCCGAACGACTTTTAAACGGCGCGCGTGCTGGCGTTCGTACTCGACTGAGTTCCGTTACCCACACAGGAGCACCGGTGCGCACCTTTACGAATCCGCTCACCCGCCGCGGGCTGTTCCGCTCGGCGGCCGGCGCCGGCCTCGGGGCCGGGTCCATGTCCGGCTGGCTCCGCGCGCTCGCCGCCGGCGCGCCCAAGAAGCCCGCCAAGTCGGTCATCGTGCTGTGGCTCGACGGCGGGCCGGCGACCATCGACCTGTGGGACCTGAAGCCGGGCCACGCGAACGGCGGGCCGTTCCGGGCGATCGACACCGCCGCCCCCGGCCTGAAGATCGGCGAGCACCTGCCGAAGCTCGCGAAGCTCGGCAAGGACCTCGCGGTGGTGCGGTCGATGTCCACCAAGGAGGGCGACCACGGGCGGGCCACCTACCTCCTGCGCACCGGGTACACCCCGCTGGGCGCGATCCAGTACCCGGCCGCCGGCGCGGTCATCGCCAAGGAGCTGGGGGCCGAGGCCGGCGACCTGCCGAACTTCGTCAGCGTCGCGCCGGCGCGCAA
This sequence comes from Gemmata algarum, assembly GCF_034097035.1. Classification (NCBI taxonomy): domain Bacteria; kingdom Pseudomonadati; phylum Planctomycetota; class Planctomycetia; order Gemmatales; family Gemmataceae; genus Gemmata; species Gemmata algarum. The sequence continues at coordinate 26,449 of NZ_JAXBLV010000235.1, read as the reverse complement.
CGCCGCGTCCGGCGGCGGGTTCCTCGGGCCGCAGTTCGACCCGCTCGTGGTCGGCGAGCTGACCGCCCCGCAGGACGGGCTAAAGGTGCCCGACCTGGCCCGCGCCGCCGGCGTCGGCGACGACGCGCAGCGGGCGCGGCTCGAACTGCTCGCCGGCGCCGAGCGGCAGTTCGCCGCCGGCCGCGAGTCGGCGGTTGCGGGGAGCGTCCGGGCCGCGACCGCCCGCGCGGTGCGGCTCATGAAGCCGGAGGCCGCGGCGGCGTTCGACCTGGAGCAGGAGAAGCCGAAGGCGCGCGACGCCTACGGCCGCGGGCTGTTCGGTCAGGGGTGCCTGCTCGCCCGCCGGCTGGTGGAGCGGGGCGTGCCGTTCGTGGAGGTGACGCTCGACGGCTGGGACACGCACAACAACAACTTCGACCGCGTCAAGGCGCTCTCCGCCACGCTCGACACCGGGTTCGCGGCGCTGCTGGCCGACCTGAAGGACCGCGGGCTGCTGGACAGCACGCTGGTGGTGTGCCAGGGGGAGTTCGGGCGGACCCCCAAGATCAACGGGCAGAGCGGCCGCGACCACTGGCCCGCGTCGTGGGCCGTGGCCCTCGCCGGCGGCGGGCTGAAAACGGGGCAGGCGGTCGGCCGGACGAGCGCGGACGGCACCGCGGTCGAGGACAAGCCGCGCGGGGTGCCGGACCTGATCGCCACGGTCGCGAAAGCGGTCGGCATTGACCCGAAGAAGCAGAACATGTCGAACGTGGGCCGCCCCATCCGGGTCGCCGACCCGGACGCCGAACCCATCCAGGAGCTGCTGTGAACCGGGTCATTTTCGTCGCGCTGGTCGGGGCCGCGGTCCTGTGCGCCGCGCCCGCGGGACCGGCGCAACCCGCCCCCAGCCCGCGGGCCGACGCGCTCGAACTGCTGTTCATCGGGGGCGAGAAGCCCGCGCGGCTGGAGCTGCGCGCCGAGATCGACGGGCGGCCCGTCCCCGCGGTCTGGGACGACACGTTCGCGAAGCTGTTCGCGTACTTCGACCGCGACGCCGACGGTGCCCTCGACGCCACCGAGGCGGCCCGGCTGCCGTCGGCGTTCGCGCTGCGGCAGGTGCTGTGGGGCCAGTCCACCCCCTTCTCCGGCGCCGCGCCGCCCCTGGCGGACATCGACCTCAACGGGGACGGCAAGGCGAGCCCCGACGAGGTCGCAGACTTCTACCGCCGGGCCGGGCTGGGCGGGGTGCTCGTGGGGGCCGGAAGGGCACCGGCGACCGACGCCTTGACCGACGCGCTGCTGAAGCACCTCGACACCAACAAGGACGGCACGCTCACCGAGGCGGAGGTGAAGGCGGCCCCCGACGCGCTGAAGAGGCTCGACGCCAACGACGACGAGCTGGTCGGCCCCGGCGAACTGGTCGAGCGCACCGCCTACCCCGGCGCGCTCGGGTCGATCCTGGTGACGGCCCCGGCGCCGAACGGGGCGCCCGACGCCGTCGCGGACGCGCTCCCGTTCGTGGTGCTGCCGCTGCGCACCGCGGACCGCGGCTGGGAGGCCGTCGCGGCGGCCCGGCGCGCAGCCGCAAAGCGGCCGGCGTTCGCGGGGGACGCGCTCCGCGGCGCGCGGGCCGATGCGCCCGCCGTGGCGTGGCGCGTTCGGTTCGGCGGGGGCAAGCTGGCCGGCGGGGCGGTCGAAGCGGGGGACGTGAAGCCCCCCGCGAGCGGCCAGCTCGTGTACGCCGCCGGCGCGGTGCGGCTCGAACTCCGGTCGGACGAGGGGAAACTCGCCGAACCGGTCGCCGCCGCGCGCAAGCGGTACGCCGCCCAGTTCGCCGAGGCCGACGCCGACGCGAACGCGCGCCTCGACCCGAAGGAGCTCGCGGCGCCGAAGGCCGGGACGCTCAAGCAGCTCGCGGCGGCGGCCGACCGGAACGGCGACGGCGCCTTGAGCGACACGGAGCTGACCGCGTGGCTCGACCTCCAGGACCAGATCGCGCGGGGGCACGTGCTGCTGACGGTGATCGACCACGGCGCCGGGCTGTTCGAGCTGCTGGACGCGGACCACGACGGGGCGCTGTCGGTGCGCGAGCTGCGCGGCGCGTGGGACCGGCTGACGGCCGCGGGGTGCGTGACCGACGGCCGTTTCGACCGCGCGAAGCTGCCGCGCCAGTTGCTCGCCGCGATCAGCCGCGGGCACCCGAAGTCGTCCCCGGGCAAGCCGGCCCGGCCCGGCCCGGCGTGGTTCGTGGCGATGGACCGCAACGGCGACGGGGACGTATCGCGCCGCGAGTTCACCGGCCCGGCCGCGGTGTTCGACACGCTCGACGCCGACAAGGACGGCCTCCTCGACGCCCGCGAGGCCGGCGCCGCGGTTAAAAAATGACCGCCCCAGGGCAAAGGGTTGCCAGGGGCGGGTTCCGCATCGCTTCCGCGGTGCCGAACCGTGATAATGCCGGTGCCCGCCGCCCGCACCCGGCTCGACCTGAATTCGCTCGCTCACCGGAGGCCCTAATGTTCTCACTGCGTGTTCGGCCGTCGCGCCGGGACTGGCTGCGGCTCTCGGCCGCCGGCGCGGTCGGCGTGTCACAGTCCGGGTGGCTCGGCGCGCTGGCCGACGACGCCGCCCGCGCACCAAAGAAGCACAAGTCCGTCATCCTGCTGTGGATGAACGGCGGCCCCGCGACCATCGACCTGTGGGACCTGAAGCCGGGCCACGACAACGGCGGCCCGTTCCGGGAGGCCGCCACCGCCGCACCCGGGCTGAAGATCAGCGAGCACCTGCCGAAGCTCGCGAAGCTCGGCAAGGAACTGGCGGTCGTGCGGTCGATGGCGACCCGCGAGGGCGACCACCAGCGGGCGCGCGTCGTGGGCCTGACCGGGTACACCCCGCAAGGCGCGATCCAGTTCCCCGCGCTGGGGGCGCTGGTGGCGCACGAGTTCGACGACCCGAAGGCCGACCTGCCCGGGTTCGTCGCGGTCGGCGGCCGATCGGACGTCGGCGGCGGGTTCCTCGGGCCGCGGTTCGCGCCGTTCGTGGTGGGCGGGGAGCGCGAGCGCGGCGGCCCGGCGAACGCCGACCTGCGCGTCGCCGACCTCGACCCGCCGGCCGGCCTCGGCACGGAGGCGCAGGTGAAGCGCCTCGACCTGCTCGCGGGGCTGGAGAAGGACTTCGCGCCCGGGAAGGCGCACCCGGTGGCCGAGACGATGCGCGCCGCGACCGACCGCGCCGTCCGGCTGATGCGCCCGGAGGCCGCCGCGGCGTTCCGGCTCGAGGACGAGACGCCGCAGGTGCGCGACGCCTACGGCCGCGGGCTGTTCGGTCAGGGGTGCCTGCTCGCCCGCCGGCTGGTGGAACGGGGCGTGCCGTTCGTGGAGGTGACGCTCGACGGCTGGGACACCCACCAGAACAACTTCGACCGCGTCAAGGCGCTCTCCGCCACGCTCGACACCGGGTTCTCCGCTTTGCTGGCCGACCTCAAGGACCGCGGGCTGCTGGACAGCACCCTGGTGGTGTGCCAGGGGGAGTTCGGGCGGACGCCGAAGATCAACGGGCAGACCGGCCGCGACCACTGGCCCGCGTCTTGGGCCGTGGCCCTCGCCGGGGCCGGCGTCAAGGGCGGGCAGGCGGTCGGCAAGACCAGCAAAGACGGCACGCAGGTGGAGAGCGACCCGACCCGCACCGCGGACCTCGTCGCCACCGTGATGAAGGCCGTCGGGTTGGACCCGATGAAGCAGAACATGTCGAACGTGAGCCGGCCCATCCGGCTGGCCGACCCGAGCGGCAAACCGATCAAGGAGCTGCTGTGACCCGTTTCACGTTCGGCGCGCTGGTTCTGGGGCTGGCGGCCGTCGGTCTGTGCCCGGCGGCCGACCCGGGCGCGGCCAAGCCGGCCGGGGTGCCGGTCGGGTTCGCGCTGCTCGACGGCGACACGCTCCGGCGCATCGAGGTGCGGGCCGAAGTCGAGGGCGTCCCGGTCTCCGCGATCTGGGACGAGACGTTCGCGAAGCTGTTCGCGTACTTCGACCGCAACGCCGACGGCGCCCTGGACGCGAAGGAGGTGGCGCTGCTGCCCCCGGCGCGGGCGCTGCGCCAATCGCTGGGGAGCGGGTTCACGCCGCCGACCGGACCGGCCCTGGCGCTCGCCGACCTGGACCGCAACGGTGACATCAAGGTGAGCCTCGACGAGTTGGTGGCGTACTACCGCGCGAACGGGCTGGGTAACGTTCAGGTCGGCGCCGGTAAGCTGCCCGCGAGCGGCGACCTGACCGCGGCGCTGGTCAAGCACCTGGACACAAATGCCGACGGCAAGGTGAGCGAAGCGGAGTGGCGGGCCGCGGCCGACGTGCTGAAGGTGCTCGACAAGAACGACGACGAGCTGATCGGCGCCGGCGAACTGGTGCCGAAGGCCGTGTACCCGGGCGCCGCGGGCGCGCTGCTCCTGTCACCGCCGGGCGCGGGCACAACCGGGCAACCCGCGGCGGTCGCGGCTCTGCCGCTGGTGCTGCTCCCGGCCGACCCGAAGGACGCGAACTGGGCCGCCGAGGTCGCCCGCCGCGACCCGCGGCACAAGGTGACCGACGCGGCGGCGTGGCGCCAGAAGGCGGCCGACGTTACGTGGGTGGTGAATCTGTCCGACAAAGATAGCGCGTCGGACTGGCTCGCGTTCGCCGGGACCGCGGTTCGTGTGGACGGCTGGGCCGCTCCGGGCAAGGCGAGCGAAGCCGCCGCGACCGCGCGCAAGCAGTTCGTCGCGCAACTGGACGCGCCCGAACCGGCCGACGCACCCAAGGGGCGCCGGGCGGCCGGCGGGCTGGGGTGGCTGGCGCCGATCGCCGACCGCAACGGCGACGGCACCCTGGACCGTAAGGAACTCGACGGGTGGCTCGACCTGCAAGCCCAGATCATGCGGGGGCAGGTCTTCCTCACGGTCCTCGACGGGGCCGGGCTGTTCGAGCTGCTCGACGCGAACCACGACGGGGCGCTGTCGGTGCGGGAGCTGCGCGGTGCGTGGGACCGGCTGAAGGCCGCGGGGTGCGTCGCCGGCGGCGCGGTGGCCCCGGCGAAGGTGCCGCGCGGGGTTCTGTGTGCGGCGAGCCTGGGTTACCCGCGGACGCTGGCGGCGAGCGCCCGCGGCGGCCCGGCGTGGTTCGTGGCGATGGACCGCAACGGCGACGGGGACGTGTCGCGCCGCGAGTTCACCGGCCCGGCCGCGGTGTTCGACACGCTCGACCTCGACAAGGACGGGCTGCTCAGCGCCGAAGAGGCCGGGAAGGCGAACCCGAAGAAGTGACACCGATCTGATAATAAGCCCTGACGCGCAGCCCGCGTTGGTTGATTTTGTCTCTTGTGGCACAGACATTCCTGTCTGTGCGGTCTTATCGCGCCGCACAGACAGGAATGTCTGTGCCACAAAGCCAAATCCGAAGCCGATACCGGCAATCGGACCGTGTCTCAGCGTGCCTCAGCGCCGAGCAGCCCGAGGCGTGCGAGCGCGGCCCGGGCCAGTGCGACGGCTTCCGCCGGCGCCCCCTCGGTCGAAACGTGCGCGAGCACGCGACTCACGTCCGGCCCGGGGTCCTCCCAGCGCGCCGCCAGTCGCTCGTAAACGTGCCAGTCCGCGTCCGAGGCGTCGCCCGTGCGGGCCGCGAGCCGGGCGCGCGTCGTCTCGGGCGACGCCGCGCACACCAGCACCGCCCCCGGTACGCCGTGCCGCGTGGCGCAATCGAGGAACTCGCGCCGGCGGCGCTCCTCGCGGAACGTCGCGTCCACGATGACGCGGCCCCCTGCGCGCAGGAGCGTTTCCGCCCGGCTCAGGCACTCGGCGTAGGTGCGGTCGGTTCGCTCCGGGGCGTAGAGCGCGGCGCGCTCTTCGGATGGCGACGCCCGGTTCACCGCGAGCCCCGCCAGTTCCTTGCGGACCACGTCCGAGCGGATCAGCTCGAACCCGCCGGCCGCCGCGAGTTCGCGCGCGAGCGTGGATTTACCCGACCCCGGCAGCCCGCCGACGAGCAGCAACCCCGGGCGCCGGTCGGGCGTTTCCAGTTCCGCGAGTGCGAGCAGCCAGTGGGCGCGTGACCGCGCCGCGGCCCGCTCGCATTCGGCCGCCGGCACTTCGGGTTCGGCGAGCAGCAGTTCGTCAACCATCCCGCGCACGGCGGCCCGGTACGCGGTGTACAGCGGCAGCAGCGCGCGCCCCTCCCCGTCCCCGGACGCGCGGAAGTAGGCGTCCGCGAACGCCCGCCCGAGGTCGCGGCGCCCGCGGAACGCCAGGTCCATCACCACGAACGCCGCGTCCGCGACCGGGTCCGTGCAGCGGAGCGCCTCGCTGAACTCGATGCAGTCGATGACCACCAGATCGTTGGGCGGCGCGGCGTCCGGGAAGTGGTAAATGTGGTCCAGGTGCAGGTCGCCGTGACAGTCGCGGGGCACCCCGCGGGCCGCGCGGGCGTCGATCAGCGGTTGAAGGCGCGCCAGGGCCTCTTCCGTCAGCGCCCGGACGCGCGCGAAGACGCCGGGCGCGAGCACCTTCGCGGCGTGGGCCTCGGCGCGGGCGAACACGTCGCGCACCGCCCGCGCGACGGCGGCGAACGTGCCGAACGCGGCGATCCGGTCGTTCGTTTCGGCGGCGCGGTGGAACGCCGCCAGCCGCTCCGCGAGCGCCACCACAAGCGCCTCACCGACTCCCCCGCGCCGGAGCCGTTCGAGGAGTGTGGCGTCGTTCGGGAGCCGGCGCATCTTCACGGCCCACTCGACCGGTTCGCCCCCGCCCCCGAACCGGAGCCCCGTGGCGGTGCGGGTGACGGGCACGACGCCGCGGTACACGTCCGGCGCCAGCCGGCGGTTCAGCCGCACCTCTTCCCGGCAGAAGTGGAGCCGCTTGTCGGGCGTGGTGAAGTCGAGGAACCCGGGCGCGACCGGCTTCTTGAGCTTGTAAACGTGCTCGCCCGCGAGGAACACCACCGAGATGTGCGTCTGGCACACCTCGACCGCCTCGACCGCGTCGGGGTACGCCGCGGGCCGCGCCAGCGCGTCGATCAGGTGCGGGAGGTCCATCGGTTCAGCTCCGGGCGCGGAAGGGGCCGCGTACCCGGAGTGTACCACGCCGGGGCGCGTCACGTGTGCCCGAGAACGGCGTCCACGAGCCAGCACCCGCGGGCGTGGGGCTGGCTCGCGTCGCGGCAGTGGTGCAGGATGTCGGTACTGTCGCACCCGGCGTCCTGAAGGGCGTCGGCGAGGATGGGCATGGCGCTGAAGTCGCGGGACTCGTATATCTGCCGCGCGAGCGCGGTGACCGTGCCCGTGCGCCACTCCGGGGCGAGCGCGACCGGCCGGAACGCGGCCGCGAAGATGTCGTAGATGACGGCGATCTCGACCTCCGGCGCGACCCCGGAGCCGATGGCGAACTCGGCGGCCGAGCGGCCCGCTTCGACGACCGTGCAGGCGGGGAGCCACAGCTCCCGGCGCAGCGCGTTGCTGCCGCCCTCGGCGCGCAAGTGGCCGAAGTGGTGCTGCCGGGCCGCGTCCGTCCCGCCGCCGTCGGCCAGGTCTTCGGCGAACGCGACCGCCTCCCGGGCGCGGGCGGACAGCTCGTCCCAGATGGCGCGGCACAGCGCGCACGCGACCAGCCGCAGCCGGCGGTCGGTCTGGTTCCGCACCAGCCCGAGGAGCCACGCGGTGTCGATGTGCGCTCGCGGGGTGCCGCCGGGGTTCATCGCTCGCCCCTGCTCGTGACGTGTGGAGGCTGCCTTCCCGACTTATACCACAGCCGGGGCACCGGCTGTACCAAAGATGAAGTCACGAAGCGTATTCACGTCGTTCGAGAGGATAGTGGCGGGTGAATCTTTGTGCCGGATAGGGCCACGAGGCCGGCGTCTTCGGAGATGCGAGAATACGCAAGATTCGACGGCATGGCAGTATGTCGAGCCGCCACGAACGAAAACGCCCCGGTGGTCCGGCCGGGGCTGGTGTACTTCGAGTTGTCCGTCTTCAGCTTTCTTCTTCCGTGGCCTTTTCTGCGAGACTGGGTGCGGGTGGTGGCGTCTCGATACTCATCAAGGTCTTGTCCGATATCTTCGCCTCGATCAGCGCGACGATGGCTTCCAGTTCCAACTTCGCCTCCGACTGCAACCCTAGGCACCGGGCGATGCCAGCCGTGTCGGTGCTGTACTGCCCTTCGAGTTCCAACTTCAGCCCGCCATCCTCCTCGCACAGAGAGTACGAGTGGAAGTGCATCGGATCGCCCAGACGCGCGTTGACCAAGTGATCGAAGGTGAACTCCTGCCGCATGTAGGCCAACAGGTGGTCTTGCAGCACCAGCACCAACTTCTTCGACAGATGCTCGAAGGTCTGGATTTTGTGGTGCATCTGCACCAGTGCCGTCTTCGCCGTCATCTTCCAGTTCATTCCGAATGGCTTGGTGGACTTTCGGTCCTCTTCGCGCACGTCGATGCCTTTGGAATGAAGGAACCGCTGTCGCTCCGGCCAGACCGTGCCCGTCGAGTCGAGCGTCTGGAGTTCGATGCCGATGAAGTCCATCACCTTCTTCTTCCGAACGGACGCGAGACAGTAGTCAACGCTGCCGCCCGGAACTTCCAGTTCCGCCACGAGGTGCCACTCGTTGCCCGGTTGGTGCAGCGTGACGAGCGGCTTGCAGTCCTCGAATATCTGCCGCCGCTCCAGGAGCCGGAACGGGCAAATCATCAGCGGGTTGGAGTCCTTCCCATAGGTCATCGTGCAGGTGCCGATGGTCCGGTCCGGCTCGCTCTTGCGGTTCTTCAGGCACTTCCGGTTCAGGTACGGGCATTGTTGAGCGGACACCACCCCCGCCCACGTCTGGCCAGCAGGTTCGTAGTCCGTCGGCAGTCCGTACAGTTCAGCCACTTCGTTCATAGAAGCAACCTGCACCGCTCGCGGGCGTGCTTGATGTGTTCGGGGGATATCTCGATGCCGACCGACTTCACACCCGACGTGTAGGCGACGTAGTTCGTGGTGCCGGTACCGGCGAACGGGTCAAGCACGATACCGCCTTCGGGGCAGGTGGTCTGGATCGGGAGCTTGCAGAGGTCTTCCGGGTACGGCGCGAAGTGCGACTTCCGCTTCTGCGTGTCTTCGGGCATGATGTCCCACACGTCGCTGAGTTTCGCCCCGTTGGGATGGTACTTGAGGAAGTAGTACCCCTTCTCCTTCAGTTCCCGTGCCCGGCCCGACACCTTTTCCGAGTCCGAGTGGGTCGCACGCTGCACGCCCCGGATGATCATTCGGAAGTCCGACAGCCGCTCTTCCCGAACGTCGGTCAGGATGGCTTCCAGGGCCACCAGTGCGTTCTTCTTCTCCTCGGCGTTCAGGGCCGTGGTGAGTTCGATCTGCCGCCGGTACCGTACCCCGCTCACGCCGGTTGCTGACACCACCCGCTCCCCCACAACTTTCGACTGCCGGGGTTGGTGGCGTGCGGCGTCCACGTTGTAGTAGTACCCCTTCGCCTTCTTGACGAAGTGGAAGATGAACTCGTGGTTGCTCCGCAGTTTGTCGGTGGCGTTGTCCATCCCGCCCTTCACCTTGTTCCACACCACGTCGTTCCGCAGAACCCACTCCTGCTCATCCGTCAGGGCGAAGGCGACACGCCACGGTAGCCCCAGCAGGTTCTTGTTCTGGTAGGCGTCTCCGATGTTCAGCCAGAACGAACCAGTCGGCTTCAGCACCCGCTTTAACTGCCCGCAGATGGCGGACAAGTTGGTGACGTATTCTTGCCACGTCTCTTCCAGCCCGATGCCACCGCCGCCGTAATCCCGCTGACCCCAGTATGGGGGTGAGGTCATCACGCAGTCAATGGAGTCGGGGGGAAGGTCCGTCAGCACCTTCAGCGAGTCGCCGCACAGGAAAAGTGGTTCGGTCCCTAGTCCGGTGCAGTACGTTTCGAAGTACGCCCGGTATGCTTGCCCATTCTGCTCGGCAGTCAACGGCGGTGCTTGTGTACGCATTAGGATTTCTTCGACTTGGCCTGCCCTGTACTTCAGCCAATTCCGACAATTTACACAGTGTCGAATCAAAGACAGGTCGGCAGGGCAAGGGGTAACTCACTCCTCACCCCGAACGCTCTCGCCGCTCGTAGAACAAACCGGTTGCCCCGGAGAACCCGATGTCCCGATCCGAGCCAGCCGTACACCGCAATTCAATTATCTATGATCTCGAAATACCTGAACCGAAACAAGACAATTTTCCAGCAAACACGCCGGGGCATTCGAGTCATCGCCTTCTTGGGTCATCCCAGCTCACGCTGACGATCGCACCGGAAGCCGTTCCCTTCTCACCAAGTGTCAGTTCCAGCCACAGCGTTTCGTCGAACAAGCCTTTGGCGTAGAAGCCCAGCAACCACCGCACGCCCTCGTCTCTCGGTTGGTCAACGTCTGGCTCGCCCAGCATCTCCACCAGTTCGGCGCGGCTCTTCCCATCAAGCAGCTTCTTGTCAGAAAGGTAACGGGCCATCCCGACCCGGTGGCGACCGTTCCCCGCTCGCCACAAGTCACGGTCGAAGGGCATCGGCTCGATCTGGCCGGGGACGTACCGGGAGTCAAAGGCCGCGAGGAGCGGTCGCAGGAGCAGGCCGTTGCTGATCGGGCAAAGGGCACACAGCCCGACAACGCTCGCTCCCAGGATGACCGCGAGCGCGGTGCTCTTACGCCGTTGACGTGTTCTGTCGCTGCCGGTCACGCGCGCCCCCTCTGGTCCCGACGGGTTCGGTTCCGCAGTTTACCACCGCAGCGCCCGCACCGGGAGTCCCCATGTCCGAACCGAACCAGCCGTACATCGCCATTCAAGTCCCGATGATGCCGAAAGACACGAACCGGCACGGGACCCAAATGGGCGTAGTTCTTGGCAACATCAGTTGAAGTGGTTCAGAACTTACCAGCAGCAAATCGGCTACTCTAACCTTCTGTACGGGAACACGGCGGGGTAATGCAATGAGTAAGCGAGACGGCCACTTTCAGCGGGTTGAAGAGTACAAAGCGCGTTTCCGCTCACTTTCGGCTGAGAAGATCAAGTACCGCCTTACGAATTTCGAGACGGTACTCTACCCGGAAGCAAGAATTGCCCTTCGACAGTTACTTAAAGAGCGAGGGGAAGAAATCACTCCAGACGCTCTCGAAAACGAGTAGCAAGCAACCTTCGCATGGAGCAACCGTGAGTGAGCCGTACATCGCCCTGCAAGTGGTGATGATGCCAAAGGACGCCTACGGGCACTCCTCGTTCGGGACGTTGCCGAATGGTGGTCAATACACCCTTTACAGCACCAATTTTCGGTGAGCGGGTGGCAACATGGGCGACAACCAACCGGACGAGAACACGCTGGAGTGTGGAGAGTGCGGTCGTGTGTACCGCTACCGAAGGAACGGGCGGATGCGTGTTCCTGGAGCATTCGTGTGTCGTTGCGGGCAGGACATCTTCATCTGGACCGCTGACGAGAGCATCGACTACGATTTCGAGTTGATCCGTTTCGGCTGGACGGACGCATCTGATCCGTCGCTGGAATGAACACCGCAGACTGTCCCCGGAACAGGTGAGAGCATGTCCGAACCGAACCAGCCGTACATCGCCATTCAAGTCCCCATGATGCCGAAAGACACGAACCGGCACGGGACCATCTTCGGGGGCGTGCTGCTCTCGTACATCGACCTCGCGGGGGCGATCACCGCGCAGCGCGAGTTGCAGCTCCGCGGCGGCAACCCGAAAGCGTCGTTCGTCACCGTCGCCATCAACCGCGTCGAGTTCAAGAAGCCGGTGCTGGTCGGGGACGTGGTGCGGTTCGAGACCAACGTGGTCAAGACCGGGCGCACGTCGATGACCGTTCACGTCGAGGTGTTCGCCGAGCGCGGCGCCGACACCGTCCACGTCACCTCCGCGGAGGGGGTGTTCGTCGGCGTGGACCTCTCCACCCCCGAGCGCAAGCCGGTGGAGCTGTTCCCGGCGGCCGGAACCTGACCCCCGCCACCGGGAAGCGCGCGCCGGCCGGTTCTTCATCTTGTTCTGCCGTCTCGGCGGGCGTATACCAAATTCTGATCGCGCGCCGCCCGGTAGTGAGACCGTACAATGAGCTTTTCCGCGTTCCACCTGTACTTCGACGACCTGGAAGTGGGCCAGGAGTGGACCTCGGGCGGGCGCACGGTCACCGAAGGGGACATCGTCAACTTCGCCGGGTTCAGCGGCGACTTCAACCCGATCCACATCGACCACGAGTTCGCCAAGGGGACGCCGTTCCGGCGGCCGATCGCGCACGGGTTCGCGGTGTTCTGCATCGCCAGTGGGCTGAGCCTCATCGCCCCGCCCATGCGCACCATCGCGCTGCTCAAGGTGGTGGACTGGAAGTTCAGCCAGCCGGTGTTCATCGGCGACACCGTCCACACCCTCAGCCGGGTGAAAGAGAAGATCCTCCGCGGCCGCGGGCGCCGCGGCGAGATCCTCTGGTACCGGGCCATCGTCAACCAGGACGGCAAGACGGTGCAGGAGGGCGAGGTGTCCACGCTGGTCGAGTGCCGCACGCCGGCCCGCGAGGCCGCCGACCGCGACGCCCGCACCGCCCCGAGCAGCAGCGGGACCGTCTGAGGACGCGCTCCGGCGGCTCGGGTCTGTTTCTTGTGGCACAGACATTCCTGTCTGTGCGGCGCGAGAAGATCGCACAGACAGGAATGTCTGTGCCACAAAGTCAACAGCCGCAACAGGCACCAGCAGCGAGACCGCGAATGCGGACGCGCGGGGCGCGCGATTCGGCAGGCGGAATTGAAGGCAGGAACCCGGGCCGTGCTCGAACCTCGGCCCCGGTTCCCGTATCCTGGCCTTCGGTTCCGCGATCCGAATTCCGAACTCCGCGCTCCCTATGTCCGTTCGCACACGATTCGCGCCCAGCCCCACCGGCTACCTCCACATCGGCGGCGTGCGCACCGCGCTCTTTAACTGGCTCTACGCGCGGCGCCACAACGGGCAGTTCGTCCTCCGCATCGACGACACCGACGCCGCCCGCAACCGGGCCGAAGCCGTGCAGCCCATCCTCGACGGGTTCGACTGGCTCGGCATGGACTGGGACGAGGGGCCGACCAAGGACGCCAGCGGCGACAGCTTCGGCCCGCACAAGCCGTACTTCCAGAGCCAGCGGAACGATCGGTACGTCGCCGCGGCGATGGACCTGATCGCCAGCGGCCACGCCTACCCCGACTACACCACCCAGGCCGAGCAGGACTCCCGCCGCGACATCGCGCAGCGGATGAAGAAGGCGTACGTCCACCGCGGCAGCAACCGCGACGTGGCGCCCGAGGAGAACCTGCGCCTCTATAAGGAGAAACCGGCCCCCGTGCTGCTGAAGGTGCCGGACGGGCAGACGGTGGCGTTCGACGACCACGTGCGGGGCCGCGTCGAGGTGAGCACCGACACGATCCGCGACCCGGCCATCCTCCGCGCCCCCAACGACAAGGGCGTGTGCGGGGCGCTGTACGCGTTCGCCACCGTGGTGGACGAGATCGATTTCGGCATCACGCACGTGATCCGCGCCGAGGAGCACCTGTCGAACACGCCGGTCCAGTTGCTCATCTACAACGCGCTCCTGCACCAGGCGCCGGGGAAGAAGCCGCCCGAGTTTGGGCACATCCCGCTCGTCTATTACAAGGGCGAGAAGATGAGCAAGCGGAAGCTCCCGCCGCTCTCCGCGATCGAGATCGGCGCCCTGAAGGCGTGCGGGTGGACCGACGACGAGATCAAGGGCCGCGACGACCTGAACATCGCGACGGTCGCGTACTACCGGGCGCTGGGGTACCTGCCGGCGGCGCTGGTCAACTACCTGCTGCGCCTGGGCTGGTCGCTGAACGACACCGACGAGTTCATCCCGCTCGACGTGGCGGTCAAGAACTTCAGCCTGGACCGGGTGACGAAGGCCCCCGGCAACTTCGACGAGAAGAAGCTCATGTGGCTCCAGACGGAGTACATGAAGCTGCTCTCGCCGGCCGAGAAGCTGGAGCGGTCGCTGCCGTACCTGCGGCGGGCGAAGCTGATCGGCGACCCGCTCCCGGACGCGACCCGCGAGCTGCTGCTGAAGATCGCCGAGGCGTCCGCGGACCGGATCAAGCTGCTGTCGGACTTCGTGTTCTACGCGGCCCCGCTCGTCAAGGACGCGATCGAGTACAACCCGAAGGCGGTGGCCGACAAGCTCGCGAAGCCGGGCGCCGCCGACCGGCTCCGGGCCTACGCCGAGGAGCTGAAGGGCGTCGAGCCGTTCGACGCGCCGACGCTGCTCGCGGGCTTCATGGCGTTCGCGACGAAGCTCGGGGTGAAGCCCAAGGACCTCGACGGCCCGGTGCGCGTCGCGGTGACCGGCGAGACCACGGGCTTCAGCCTGCCGGAAACGCTCGCGCTGCTCGGCCGCGAGAAGGTGCTCTCGCGCATTGAGGGCGCGCTCAAAATGACGTAAACTGAACCGAGGGAGGGCCGGGGATGGTCACGCCGATGTTGCGCGAACTCGCAGGGCCGTTCCCCATGCGCCCTCTTTTTGAGCGCTCGTGGTACGTGCACGAGCGGACCGCACGCGAGCTGACCGAGGCCTGGGCCGATGCCTGCTCGCAAGCCGTTCAGAACGGCTCGGCGGAAGAGCTCCACGCCGCGCGCGACAACTACCAGGGAATCTTGCTCGGCCACCTCAAGATTCTCGACGGGTACCTCATGCTGTTGAACCACGTCCCGGAACAGGCCCTGGAGGCCGAGCTCACCGACTCCATCAAGCGGACGCGCGACACGGTTCAGAAGCATTACGACGCGCTGTTCCCGCGGTGGCAGACGATCGACGACCTTGAGGCGATCCTGCTCGAACGGGTTTCGCCGTCGAACGAACAGCTTAAAACGCTTGCGGCGACCCACCGACCGCCGCAAGCGTGGTTCGATGAGGATCACAACGCGCTCACGACGCCGGAGTGAGCCGCCGTGAGTTCGCCCCTCCAACAAGGCCGCATCGTGTGGGTCGAACTCCTCGACCCGCAGGGCCGCAACCCGAAACGGCGCCCGGCGGTTGTGCTCACCCCGACCGCCGAAATCGAACCCGGTGGTGAGATCGTCGTCGCAGCTCTGAGCACGCAACTCGATCAGTCCCCGGCGGACGTGTCGGTCGAACTGCCCTGGCACCGCGACGGCCACCCGCGGACCAAGCTGAACCGGCGGGCCGTGGTCGTGTGTACCTGGCTGGTGAGGCTCCCGGTCGCGTCGGTCGGGCCGAACGACCTCGGCGGCACTGTGCCGTTCGCGCCGATGGCTCGTATCCTGGAAATCGTCGCCGCGTTGCGAACGGGCCGCGCGGCGCCGCCACCCGAACCGCCCGCGACCGAATCAGACTCATGAAAGAATTCGACCTCATCGGCCTCGGCAACTCGCTGGTCGACATCCTCGTGGAGCTGAGCGAGGAGGAGTTCGGCCCGCTCGGGTTCGAGCGGGGCACGATGCGCCTCACCGAGCGCGACGAGCAGCAGAAGCTGCTCGGGGCGTTCCGCCAGCGCGAGCCGCGGCTGGTCAGCGGCGGGAGCGTCGCGAACTCGGTCATCGCGTGCTCGCAACTCGGCGGGCGGGGCGCGTTCATCGGGTGCGTCGGCGACGACCGGTACGGGCTGCACTACAAGGAAGAGTTCTCCGAACTCGCCATCGACTTCACCAACCCGCCGCTGGTGGGCGAGACGACCGGCACGTGCGTGAGCATCATCACGCCGGACGCCGAGCGCACCATGCGCACCTGCCTGGCGGTGTCGAGCCACCTGGCCGACCGGCACGTCCCGGCCGGCAAGATCGCGGCGAGCGAGTGGCTGTTCGTCGAAGGGTACATCTTCGCGAACCCGGCGACCGGGCAGCTCGCCATCCGCGAGGCCCTTCAGGCCGCCAAGGCGAACGGCACCAAGGTCGCGCTCACCTGCTCGGACGCGTTCGTCCCGCAGGTGTTCGGCGACGCGTTCCGCGCCGCCCTCGCGCAAAGCGATCTGCTGTTCTGCAACGCGACCGAGGCGGTGGCCGTCGCGGGCGGGAGCGGTGCCGCGGCGGCGTTCGAGAACCTGAAGGCGCTCGTGCCCAACGCGGTCGTCACCGACGGCCCGAACGGGGCGTTCGTGCGGTACCACGGCTCGGAGTGCCACGTCCCGGCGTTCCCGTGCCAGCCGGCGGACCTGACCGGGGCCGGCGACATGTTCGCGGGCGCGTTCCTGTACGGGGTCACGCACGGCGTCCCGGCCGAGACGGCGGCGCGGGCGGCGAACTTCCTGGCCATGAAGGTCATCACCCAGATCGGCGCCCGCCTGCACCACGGGGCGAAACAGTTCTGGGCGGAAGCGTGTGTGTAACGGGCGGGCGCCGAAGCTCGGTGCGAGTGGAGCGGCCCAACACCGGCAGCTCAAGACACGCGGCGAAACGAATTCCGTTCGGAGCGGCGCGTGCGCCGAAGCTCGATCGAGAAGCCCAGAAGAGTGTGACAGGATCAACAGGACCGACCAGATTTCAAACCGATCTGTCTTCATCCGGTCGATCCTGTTGATCCTGTCAAAACCGGCCTTCGTCAGCACGAGGCCCGCGTGGGCCGGGGCGGGGCCGCGACCGTCCACCCGTTCTCAACACCAACCACCAACGGCTGAATACCAAACGTATGGCACGCAGACGGACGTTCATCGGCATCGACATCGGCGACGCGATCCGCGGGAGCGCGAAGGCGCTCCAAAAGGAGCTCGCGAAGGTGGACCCGGGGGTGAAGTGGGTGACGCCCGAGAGCATGCACGTCACGCTGCTGTTCCTGGGCGACGTGGACGACCGCGAGCTGCACGCCGTCTGCAAAGCGGTCGCGACGGCCGCGCGCGCGGAGCCGTCGTTCTCGCTGCGGGTGTCGGGGCTGGGCGTGTTCCCCAACGCCCGCCGCCCGAAGGTGGTGTGGGCGGGCGTCACGGACGGCGCCGACGTTTTGCGGCGGCTGCACACGGCCCTCGAAGAGAAGATGCTGGCGCTGGGCGGCTACCGGTCGGAAGAGCGCGGGTACACGCCGCACCTGACGTTGGGACGGGTCAACACCCCGGAGGCCGCGGTTGCGGTGGCGGCCGAGTTGCCCAAGCGGACCGCGTGGCAGGGCGGTCGGGTGATGGTGGACGAAGTGCTGGTCTACGACAGCGAGCTGAACTCCGACGGCCCGGTGTACACGGTCGTGGGCCGTGCCCCGCTGGCCGGACAGTGACCCCGGCGCGCAGCGAAGGTTCACGCCGGCGCGCCTCGTCTGTTCCGCCACTTCTGCGGCCGATGGCCGCAACCGGGAATCACCCCCCGGTTACCGACCCGTGCGGTGCCCCTCCGCCCGCCCAAGCTCGCGCTACAAATTCCGTAACAGTACGCCAAAACCGGTCATGCTGAGAGCGCCCGAGGGTAAGCGATGACGGAAGCGGAATGGCTCACGGGTGGAGACGCAGAGGAAATGCTCCCCCTTTGCGGTGACACAAGAAAGCGTCGATTGTGGGCGTGTGCCTGCGCTCGCGGTGTGCTGCATTTTCTTAAAGACGAACCATTTGAAGGCGCACTACTGGCGTGCGAATCATTTGCTGATGGTGCGATACAGCGGGATGAATTAATGACTTTGCAAAGCGCCGTATCCAAGGCGAAAGATCAGCTTCCGGATGGATCGGAGAGCCAACACGCGGCATGGGCGGTGTATTGGGCGAGTGATTTCCGTCGCTTTACTCAACTTCACCGAACGGCGGCTCGTGTGCGGTTTGCATACCGCGCACGCAGTTTGGAGAATGTTGAAATGACGCGTCAGGTCGCGCTGGTCCGAGACATCTTCGGAAACCCTTTTCGCCCGGTCACCTTCTCCCCGTCCTGGCGCACGGACACCGCCTTATCACTTGCTCAGGGCATGTACGACTCACGCGACTTCGGCGCGATGCCGATTCTCGCGGACGCCCTTCAGGACGCTGGGTGCGACAACGGCGACGTGCTCGACCACTGCCGCGACCCGAAGGGCATTCACGTCCGCGGGTGCTGGGTGGTCGATCTCGTCCTGGGGAAGAGTTAAGCAGGCGGTCGCGGCTCGTTTTCAAACGTTACAAACAGCCTCGGCCGTGTGCTGAGGGCTTCCGCGATGCCCCCCACCACACGAACCCATCTGCGGTGTCGCTCGCAAGGGCCGACGTTCCATTTGTGCAACTGTTGTCTGGTTCATTGGTGCATCCGCCCCGAACGGTCTCCCGGCGTGGGGTGTCGAAAAGCGGCCTGTAAAGACCCAATCAGTCGGGAACGGTAACCACCTCGCCACCGGACCGCGTGGCGAGAGCGGGGAGGATGTCATCGGCCGCGTAGCTGAGGAAGCGGACGCTCCCGTCGCAGAAGGCGAAGTTCGCACCGCCGGCGTGGGTGGACCAGAAATGGAACGCGTCGCACTGGAGATCGAAGTTCCCGCCCGCGAACCGGTAGGGGCCGGGCGGGCAATACGCTTCTGACGTGTTCCGCTCGCGTACTCCCAGCAGCATCTCGGCGGACCCGTCCTTGTTTTGCCCCCACCCCCGGTACCACCAGCCCAACCGGTTGTCCGGCGGCGGCGGGCGCTCTCCCGCGAGCAACGTGTTGCTCGCCCCGTCCGAAACGTCCGCGATGGTGGTCCGGGAGTCGAGGTACAGGAGCCCATCGTTCTTGTACTGGTCCGTCCCCTCGACGCCGAGATACGAGGTGAACGCGACCGCGATCGCCCCGGGGGCCACCGCCGGCCCGGGGGCTCGCGGGTCGGAGGGGCAAGCAAAGTGTCTGACCGGCGTCGCCGACAGTTGCGCGTGCGGCGCGTGCCCGTAGAACTTCGCCGGATCGAGGTCCGTGGCAAAGGCCCGTTCGACCTGCTCCCAGAGGGGGCCTTGTTCGAGCCACGGGAGCGTGCGGGCCAACCACCCGAGGTACGGGCGGTTGCTCCCGCCGGTCGCCCCGCTGAGACCGGTGGGGAAGCGCCGTTCGGTGTCGTGGTACTGGTGGAGCGCCGAACCGATCTGCTTCAAGTTGTTCTGGCATTTCGCCCGCGCCGCCGCCCCGCGCGCCTTTTGGACCGCAGGAAGGAGTAGGCCGATGAGCACCGCGATAACGGCAAGTGCCACCAGCAGTTCAACGAGCGAGAACCCGGGCCGGGGGCGCGCGCGCAGCATGACGGTCCTCCGCGGTACGGTCACACCTGGGTCGCTTCCGCCCGCCCGGCCCTCTTGCGGGCGTAAACCGCACCCGCAAGGATGACGAGAGCGCCCAGTGCGACTCCCACCCACGTCAGCCAGCGCGTTTTCGCCTTCGCGTCTTCCGACAAGAGATAACCGGGCTGCTCCCCGGGCGCGAGCCACCCGTGCCCGCCCACCCCGTCGTAGGTCTCGGCCTTGGCCGGGATGCTCAAATCGAACGTCTTGTCCGGGATGTCGCCGTTCAGCACCAAGCGGGTAACGTTAACGTCTTCGGTCCAGTATTCGGCGAACGTCCCCGGCGGGTGCTCGCCACAAACGCTGCGCTGCTTGACGCGCATCGGCATCCGGACCGGGTCGCCCGTCGGGTTGTCGATCACCGCGTAGTCACTGAAGTGGTGTATCTCGTACACCCGAAAGTCTTTGTCCCGGCCCAGCTTCGTAATCAGCCGCCGCTCAACGAGCTGGGAATTTGAATCGAACAACAAGACAAACCGGGTGCGGTAGTCCTCTCTGGGGTGATGAACGAAGACCCGCGTCCCGGGTTTCCCGCCGACGTCGGCGTCGGTCGCCGTGAACCCCGCTCCGCGCTCGACGATCTCGGAGTACGGTGTGTTCTGGTAGTAATGGGTGAAGGAGAAGGGGTGGGTGCGGTTCATCGCGTTCCAACCGGCACCTTCGACGGATCGCACCGAGCCGATCGTCTTGTCCGGGTTCTGGTCCACCGTGCGAACGAACTGGCCGTCGAACGCCTTGATCGCCGGTTGCGCCGACCGCTCGTCGTCTTCCGGTCGGAAGGTCTCGATGCGCTCTTTTTCCCCCTTACGCCACCACCGAGCCTTGTAGCTATTGGATTTCGCAAACCCTTCTGAAATGATGAAATGCCCGGCCTCCCCCGGCGCCCCGCGCGACCGCCACACCTCTTGAATGACCGGAATCATCTCGGGCCGCGTCGGCGTCATGGTGACTTCGAAACTCGCCTCGGCCGACCTGAGCAGCCCTTCTTCATACCGCAACCGCCGAACGAGTGACTCTCGTGTGATCCGGCGCGGGGGTTGAGCGCGGGCTTCCGAAACCGCCCCCGCCCCCCAACTCGTGAGGCAGAGGGCGATCCAGATGGCGCGGTGCGGACGAGGTGTCAGGCGCATGATTTTTGTGGGGACGGAGAAACGATCTGAGAGTGCCGGGGAGAATGCCCCTCCCCGGCGGGGCCGGCGGTTCGATCGTCAGGGGCAGGGGCCGGCACCGCTGCCGGCATCCCGGAGCGTCGCGCACGTTCCGGACTGCACCTGATTTGCCGACGTGCAGGAGCCACACGTTCCGGCCCCCCCGCTGATAGTGCCGACGTACCGTTTGTTATTTTGGCACACGGATGCCCCGCTGTAATCGCATTGGGTCCCTGTGCCCAAGGGGCAGCACATGAGGCGGGCGTCCGTTTTCTCGCAACGGGCACAGTCCGAAGCGCCCTCGACGAACGAGTCGTTACACGCGTAGGACTTCTTGCACGGATCGCTGCCCGCCGGCGCGGGCGCGTCGCCGAAAATGCCCGCGAGTTCGACGGCCGACAGGGCGCGCCCTTCGGGGCGAGCGCTCGCGCGCGGGGACGAGAGCAGAGCCCCGAGGGCCAGAAGGGCACCGACCACGCCCAGCGCCCGCGCCGTCGTGCGCGACCACCGGATTTTCACAGGCGCATTCATGTCTCGCATCCTCTCAATCGTGAGTGCCGGCGGTGCCCGAACCGTTCGCACCTCACCGACCACCGGCCCCGCCGGCGAGGTTACTCGCGCGTTCCTTCGGCCCCAAACGCCGCATCGCCGAGGTACAAGTGAAAGACCCGCTGGACCCCCGCGGTCTCGACGACCAACTCGGCCCGCCCGCGGTGGCGGGGGGCCGCCCCCGTCGGCTTCAAGGTGATCGACAGCGTGTCGCCGCCTCCGGCCTGCTGGATCGCGAGCACGTCGTGCAGCTTGGGGTCCCGCCACGCCACGTTCCAGCCCCCGGCCGCGGCCACGCCGGTGTGGACCTTTGCGACGACCTTACGGCTCCACTCCCGGTCCAGTTCCGAATCGGGGACGTGGGCACTCGGGACGGACAAATCGATCTCGGGCATCACTTCGACGGCGAGGTGAAACGACGACGCCAACTTTTGCTCCGCCTTGTCGGCAAACACCTTGATCTGCCAGCGGTGCCAACCCACCGTCGGCACACCCGCGGAGCGAACCACAAGGGCGTGGCGCCCCGCGGCGGTCGGTCGAACGTCAGCCGTCAAAGGCGCCCCGGCCGGAACTTCGACCCGCAACTGTTCCGGGCGAAGTGTCGGGGGAATGTCGAGGCCGACCTCGCACGCGACCGGCCGATTCGGCAACCGGTCGCGGAGTTGCAGGGCGGGGGTCTCAAAGCCGACCGGTTGCTCCAAGTACCCCCGCACGGGGACCGTTACCGTGCCGGTGGGTAACTGATTGGTGCGCAGGGTCAGGCTGTAGGTGAAGCTCCCGAGCCGCGTCTCCGTGCCGCGCACGCGGAGCTTG
The DNA here is from genome assembly GCF_034097035.1 of Gemmata algarum. Lineage (NCBI taxonomy): Bacteria > Pseudomonadati > Planctomycetota > Planctomycetia > Gemmatales > Gemmataceae > Gemmata > Gemmata algarum. The sequence continues at coordinate 4,752 of NZ_JAXBLV010000235.1, read as the reverse complement.
GTGCTCCCGCCGGGAGGTATTTCCTTCGCGTCGGCGGCGGCGCTGAAGCACCGGCAGTCGGCCTCAATCTCGTTAATGACGAGCGGCGCGGTTCCGTCGTTCGTGATCGTCAGTTCCGCCTGCCAGTTGCTCAGGTGAATTCGCCCGGCGGTGACCAAACTTCTCGACAAGCGAATGCGGGGGCCTTGCTTGCCGCCGCCCGCCGTCTCGTCCGGGCCGAGCCCCAGTTCGCTCCGGTCGAGCGGCGTGCGGGACACGAGGAGCGCCACCCCTTCTTGACCGAACATTCGCTCAAACACCGACTCGGGAACCGCGCCTGGCGCGCGGAGCGGTTGCGAAACCAGCACGCCGTCCGGGACGAACCCCGTCACGGCCGCGAACCCGACCTTGTTCAGCCGAACGATCGCCTTGTGCCCCATGCGCTTCAGCTTGTCAGGGCTGACCTCCACGCCGAGCGTGTGGAGGCCACGCGCCTCGGCCAACTGCTTGAGCCGGAGAAGGTCGATGCCCTCGTTCCCGGCTTCCCCGATCAGTTGGTCCGCCTCGGCCGGAGTGACGGGCACTCCCAAAGCGTCGAAAACGGCGATCAACGCGAGCGGCCCACACGCGATTTCCTTTAAGAACGCCTCGCGCCGAATTCGGCGATAGTCGGGGAACAAGCGCGGGGAATCAATCGCCTCATCGGATAGAGCGATTACCGTCCCGACCTCTTGGAGCAGTACGGCGGGGGAGTTCGTCGCCTTCGTGACGATCCCGTCCTTGAGGAGCAGGAAGAGCGGCGGGTTGAGCACCCAGCGGTGCCGGGCCGAGAGCCGGGCTTGAAAGAACGCCGCGTCCCGGCCGGCGGGCCGCGTTTCACGTTCAGTGAACGGTGGCATTTCAACGAGCGCGACGCGCGTTCGGCTCGACGCGTCCGCCAGCTGTCGCGCCAGCCCCACGTAGAGCGGCAGCGCGCTCTGACACTTCGGGCAGTCGGCGTGGTAAAACATCACCACCCACTCGCCGCTCGTTAACCGGTCGCCGCCGTCGATGTATTGAGCCAAGGGGAACGAATGACCGAGCCACTCGTCGGGGCTCAGGCGAATCGTTTCGCCTTCGGCGAGCACCTGTTCGCCGCCGAAGGAACGTGGGGCGGACCGAAACGCACCGGCGAGCCCGACGCTCAGCCCGAGTCCGGTGACCGCGAGCGCCGCGACGCGCCAGCGCCGCCCCGCGACGCTCGGCCCGACGGAAACCCCTGCGGCACACAGGGCCAGCAGCAGGATCGCCGCCGCATCGAACGCGACCGTGTACCACGGCGGCACGACGACCCGCCCGAAGCACCCGCAGGACGTGTGCCCCGCGACCGCCTTATCCAGCGCGACGCCGAGAAAGGCGACGAAGCATCCGGCCGCCAGCCACCACGACACGCGCGGCCACAAGCCGAGGACGAGCCACACCCCGAACAACGTCTCTGAGAAGACCGAACCAACCGAGATGACGCCCTCGGGGCCACTGGGCGCGCCGCCCTCCACGGCGAGTTCATGCCCTTTGAGAAGTCCCGCCGCGCAAAGGGCCGCGCCGAGAAGTCTTGAAACGACCGAGTAAGGCAGTGGCCGAAGTTTCATAATTCTCCGCCGAGAGCGACCAGCTAGAGAAAGACAATATTACAAATGTATATTCCATTCACGGGAGATTTGTTAAGCCGCCTGAAATTAGCAGTTGCCAGTCCGCCGTGTCAACGAAAAATTCCGGATTAAATTCGGCTCACTTAGTCTTATTCGTTCACCCGCGATGCGCCGTCCGCCGGAACCACGGCCGACACGTCCCGGCACCCGCGCACCACCCGGTGAGGGGCGATCCGCCGGCCACCCGGCGACGGCGGCACGAGCCCGACAACACCCTCCGCGGCCCCGGCCGGACGGGGATGGTCCGAGGGCGCCGGCCCCAGTTCCGCCGGTGTGGAACTCGACGACGAGATGCCCATCGGCGCGGAGCAAGGTCGCCCACCGCCCCCGCGAGCCCGCCCCCTCGTCGCGCCCGACCGCTGCTGGTCGCTGGGCGCGCACGCCACCCCCGTTTGACGGCACCGCTACCCGAAGGGCGCTCACGTCCGCGGGTGCTGGGCCGTCGATCTCGTCCTGGCGAAGGGCGAGGGCTTCCGCAACGCCCTCCGCACGCGTGCGGGCGGTGAACGGACATGTTCCCGCTGGCCGAGGTGCTCCGCGCGTGCCGCGTCCGGGTCGGTGCCGAAGATGGCGTTTGCCGCGAACCTTTTTGGCCCATTGACCGGTCTGGTGGTAGAACAACGGGAGTCGGGTACGGCGGTTTCGGCTCCGACTTCTTCGGGGCGGGCACCGTCCGGGGCGTTTCGGTGCCCCGGGTGTAATTTCGGGTGTGGTGCCGTGGTTACGGCGATGTCGGAGACGTGCGGAATCTGCTGGACATTAAGCCGCGTGCGCCCGTAGCTCAACTGGACAGAGCATCCGCCTTCTAAGCGGAAGCGTGTGGGTTCGACTCCCACCGGGCGTACTTTCCTCTTCCAGTCCCGTCCCCTCTCGTTCGTCCTCGTTTGCCTTGTTTTCAAGCATTTTGAGCGGCTGAGCGATTTCACTTACTTCCTCAGCCGCTTCCGATGGTTTTCGCCCCTTCTCGCCTTCTGCTGCTCCCGTTGCTGCTCCCTGCTGCTCCCGACGACCGGATGCGCTCTGCCCGGGAAGCGCTAAACGAGCCACGGCCGCGGCGGTGTTCTGGAGGTTGACGTGCGCGTACCGATCCATCGTCAGCGTAATTGTGGAGTGGCGGGCCAGTTCCTTCGCGTCCTGTGGTGCGACTCCCGCGCTTACCAAGTTGGTAATGAACGTGTGCCGCAAGGAATGGAAATCGGCTACTTCGTTCTCCCGGTTCCGGTAGGCGAGGAAATCGGAACTCTCACGCCGTGCGGCCTCTTCGGCGCCTACTTCACTCACCCATGCGGTGCGGGCCACTTCGAGGTCGCGGCGAATCATGTCACTGCCTTCGTTGTGTTCGGCCCATTTGCCGGCCCACAACCGTTCGGACACAGACTTAGTGGTCAACCAAGCCCGCAGTTCCGCGACCAGTTCCGTATGCAGTGGAACCTCATCGCGCCGTCGGTGCTTCGAGTACGCAGCTTCGACCACAACAATCGGAGTCGTCGCGTCGAGAGCAAACGAGGCGGGTGTCAGGCTCGCCAATTCGGACGCGCGAAGGCCGGTCATCCCCGCAACCAAGTACAGCGCAGCGCGGTCTTGACCGGTGAGCCGACGAAACGATTTTCCCGTCCGTGCCGCAGCGAGCAGTCGGGACAGTTCGTCTGCCGATAGGGCGCGGCGCTGGTGCCGCACGTCCACGCTTGCGTTAACCCGAACGAGATGTCGGAACGGGTTCTCCGCGCACCGCCGCGTTTTCACGAGCCAGTTACCGAACGCCTTGAGTGATTTCGTGTAATGGTTCGACGATGCCGGGCCGAAGCCGCCTTCCTTTTTCGGTGTTCGACGACGTTCGGCCAGCCACTTCTCGGCAGCCTCTGCATCCAGGTCACGGAGCAAAGCGAACTCGCAGCCCTCGAACACGATTTCACATCGCCGTGAGGTCTGCTGGGCTTCTTTCAGTGTCGACGCTTTGTCGAGAACGTACTGCTTGTATGCGACCAGCAATTCCGCGAGCGGTGAAGCGCGGTGATCGGCGTACTGGTCCCGCACGCCAGCTTTCTCGGCTTCGATCTTCTTGAGCAGGTCGGCGAGCATCACCGCCGCGGCGTCCCGGTTCGGGCTGAATCGCACCCGCTTCCGCGTACCATCGGCGAACCGCACGTCGGCCGCCCACTTCGCGGCCGGCTTCAGGTACTGCTTACCGTCTTCGGAGAGCGGATACAGAACCGCCTTGCCGCGCTCCCGCAGCCGGACGTGCGGTTTGCCGTCCTTGGTGACGATCTCGGGGTTCGCGGGGAGCGGGTACGGGCGGGTGGGCTTGAACAGCGAGGCCATGAGCGGGGCACCTTTCTGAGAACGGTCGGCGCGGCGGGTGCGGTTCTCAGGTCGCAGTTCCGCCGCGCCGACCAAAGGTTGATGGAGTATAGCAGGCGCCCGCGGCGGGCGCGATCTCGGTCTGTCAGGGTCCTTCCGAGCCACCGCAACGCGGTGTCCCGTACACGGAGCCCGCGGGCGAATGGACACAGTAACGGGTGGGGACAGACAGTGTTCCGGTGCTCACCCGTTCCGGGTGCGGGCGCGTTCGGGCGCCCCGGCGGAAGGACCCGCGGGCGCGGGCAGCAGGGTCACCACCGGCGGGCGCCCCTTGCGTCGGTCCACCGACACCAGCCCGGCCCGCTCCAACGCGCACAGCCCGCGGTGGGCGGTGCGCCGCGGCACCACCAGCCGCGACAGGTTGAGCGGTACGGCCGCGCACTTCCGGCACCCGGCCTCGTACCACGCCACCAGCCCGACCGCCAGGGCCTGGCCCGGGAGTCGCGCCGCCGCCTCGATCCACCGCCACGGGACCGGCCCCTTGAGGAACTTTTCCCAGGGCCGGTGCCGCGGCGGGCGCGCTCGGGGGCGCTCGAACTCTGACGGCTCGCGGAGCTTCGACAGGTCGAACGGGTCACTCATCACCGGTTCCTCTTGTGTGAAATACCAGACAGAACCAATAAGACTGGGCGGGTGCGCCGAACTGGCACACCGGGTGTGTCACCAATGGCCCAACTCCACCTCGTGGGCTTCGGCGAGCAGTTGCGCTACGGCGTCCCACATGCGG
>NZ_JAXBLV010000234.1:0-33024 GCF_034097035.1 Gemmata algarum | reverse complement strand
CGGGGCCGCGGAACCGATGTTGGCGCCGGCCGCCGTGTGACCGGCCGCGGGCGCCCCCGCCGCCCGCGCCGGGGCCCCCCCGCCGGGGGGCCGGCCCGCGCCCCGGCGGCCGCCGGGTTCCGCACCACCCACAAGGTGATCGCGATCGGCGCCTCGACCGGCGGGTGCGAGGCGCTGGTGTCGGTGCTCAGCGCGTTCCCGCCGGACGCCCCGGGCACGGTGGCGGTGATCCACATGCCCGAAGGGTTCACCAAATCGTTCGCCGCCCGGCTCGACCGGCTGTGCGCGGTGCGGGTGTCCGAGGCGCGGGACGGCGACCGGGTGGTGCCCGGGCACGTGCTGCTGGCCCCGGGCAACTTCCACCTCGAGGTGGCCCGGAGCGGGGCGATGACCGTCGCCCGGGTCCGCGGCGGCGAGGCCGTGAGCCGGCACCGGCCGTCGGTGGACGTGCTGTTCCAGTCGTGCGCCCGCGAGCTGGGGACCAACGCCGCCGCGGCCATCCTCACCGGGATGGGCGACGACGGCGCGCGGGGGCTGGCCGCCATGCGCCGGGCCGGCGCCCACACGATCGCCCAGGACGAGGCCACGTGCGTGGTGTTCGGGATGCCCAAGGAGGCGATCGCCTTGGGCGGTGCGTCGCAGGTGCTCCCGCTGGACCGCATCCCGGAGCACCTGCTGCGGGCGGCCGCAGCCATCACGTGAGTTGAGCCGTCGCCCGATTCACGGGCAGGCAAATCGGTCCCGCAACGTTCGATCAGGAGTTTCAGGTTACCCGCGACCGGCACAGCACCGCTCGCGACCCGTGTAGGAACCCGTTAGCTCTTTCCGGAGGATGGTGACATGTCCACGATTCGCGCCCTGGTGGTCGATGACTCCCGCGTCATGCGGAACATGGTGATGAACGCGCTCAAGATGTCGCGGCTGGCGACGTTCGAATTCACGGAGGCGTCGGACGGGGCCGACGCGCTGACCAAGTTCGACCCGACCAAGATCGACATGTGCTTCGTCGACTGGAACATGCCGAACATGAACGGGGTCGAGTTCGTGAAGAGGGCCCGGGCCGGCGGCACGGCGTTCCACATCCCGATGGTGATGGTGACCAGCGAACAGACGATGGCCAAGATCGAAGAGGCGCTGAACCAGGCCGGCGCCGACTCGTACATCTGCAAGCCGTTCACCCCGGACGACATGAAGGTCAAGCTGGAAAAGTACGTCAACAAGGTGCTCAGCAGTAAGGCGCCGGCCGACAAGCAGGGCGGGTTCTTCTCGGGCCTGTTGAGCTAACCCCTCGCCCCCGAAGGCAGGGACAACGTACCGGCACCGGAACGCAACCACCAGGTATCGGCGCGGCCGGGCGGGAGCCCGGAACCGCCGGGGGCCGGGGGCCCCCGCCGGCTGGCGCCGGCGGGGGCCCCCGGCCCTTCTTGCCGTTACCCCAAAGGCCGAGGCGTGGCCTGCACCTACCCCCGCTCGGCCCTGGACGCCGGGCGCCCCCCGGAGACCCGACTTCATGCCCGACGTGCTACCACCGACCACAACGGACGCCATCCCGAAGGCCATCACACAGGCCGTCCAGGAGGCAACGACCGCGTTCTTCACGACCTCGTGTGGCCTGACACACGTGCCCGACGCGGCGGGCGACGAAGAGGCCGCCGGCGCCGGAATCATGAGCGCCATCTCGTTCCTCGGCGACAGGCCGTGGGCGTTCGCGATGGCCCTGCCCGAAACCTCTGCGGTCGCCCTCGCCAAGGCGTTCGCCGGGTTCGAGATCCCGTTCGACAGCCAAGACATGGGCGACCTGTTGGGCGAGGTCGTCAACGTGATCGCGGGCGACATCAGCGCGCGTCTGAACGCCGAGGGCATTCAGGCGCAAATGTCGCTTCCCATGTCGGTCCGGGGCGCGGACGTGACGACCCTGGTCCCACACGGGGTCGCGACGAACCGACTGCTGTTCGAGGGGCCACACGGGCGCTGCTGGCTCGACCTCGTGAGTGACCGATTCGACGGGCTGACGTTCCGCCAACCGGGGATGGGTTGAGCGGCGCAACCCGATCGCCTTGGCCGGCGCGCCCGACCGGCCGAGCGGCACTGCGCGCGAGCACGCCGGTGACGTGCGCGCCCGGGCGGGTCCCAACACGTTTTGGCGAAGCCGAGTGCCCCGCCCCGAACGACGCGGCCTGTACCCCGCCGGATGCCGATTCGGTCGCGCCCTGCGGCGGGTGTGAGCGTGGCGACGCCCCGCTCCTGCCTTCAATCGAGAAGTTCATCAACCGCCGTGCCTGAGCCGTCCCGTAGCAGAAGTGCTCGGCCCCCGGCAGCAAAGGACCGGATGCGCCGCGTCCGAGAACGTAGTGACCGCCTTCTCGAGCCATTTTCACCGCCCCGCCTTACCGAAATCCGGAGTGGTAGGGTCTCATCGCCACGGTAAACGACCCGAACAAACAAAGGACAGGCTGTTACGGCCCCGGTAGCCACACCGTTCGCCGCGGTGGTAGGAACCACTGAGTAGTAAAGAAACGCGCGGCCCATGCGAGCCGGTGGCGGCTCGTAGTAGCGCCCACCGTACCGGCAACACCCCTTCCCCTCCAGCATCAGCGCGAGGTGGTTGAGCGACTGCCAGAACACGTTCTCACTACGGCATAAAGACACCCCGCTCCCGATCATGCCGCGGCCTGCCGAGCGGAACCGGTTGGCGCAGATGCCTTTCGGTAGCGCAAAAATCTCATCCGCCGCAATAGCAGGCGTCTGATTTTCGGTCAAAGGGTATCGGAAGTTGAGGCCGGACGGCCCCGCGGCGCGCGGTTCAGGACCGGCGTGAGCTAGAGTTGGTTCGCGGACCGCCCGGCTCGCCGGGTCGGCCCCGGCACGGGCGCACCCGATGAGTTCTGAGTTGAGCGGACCTATGACCGATCGAACTGAATGGCCGGCCGCGGTACCGGAGCTGACCGGTATCGTTGCGGCGTCGTTCGCCGGTTCGTCGGTGCCCGGGCTGGCGGGCGGCACGTTCCTGTTTGCCCTCATTATCGCCGCTGCGGTAGTAAAGTTGCGACGCCGGCGCCGAATTTCTCCGCCCGGTGTCAACGTCCTGGCGGGGCCGACGGACCCGCCGCCGTGGTCAGAAGCTCCGGTGCCCGACGACACCAGCGACCTCTTCCGGCTCCTGTTCGAGAGCCACCCGACGCCGGCCTGGGCGTTCGACGAGGACTCTCTGCGGTTCGTGGCGATCAACGACGCGGTGCTCCGGCGGTTCGGGTACGCTCGCGAGCGGCTCTTGCAACTGAGCGTGCGCGACGTGTGCCCCGACGAGGACGCGGACCGGTTGCTCGGCGCTCCCTGTGGGCCGCTCCAGTGGCGGCACCGGATCGCCTCCGGCGCGCTGGTGCCCATTGAGGTCACCTCCCGCCGGGTCACCGCCGGCGGGCTGCTGCTGCGCCTCGTGGTCGCGAGCGACACGAGCGACCGGCGCAAAGCGGAGGGCGAGCTCAAGGAGCGGGACGACCTGCTCCAGAACGTGCTGACCAATGTTCCGTGCGCGGTCTTTTGGAAGGACCGGGCGTCTATTTACATCGGGTGCAACGACCAGGCCGCGCGCGAGCACGGGCTCACCGTTCCCGGCGAGGTCATCGGCCAGACCGACGAAGACCTCACGCGCGAGCCCGAGGAGGCCGAGCGGGCGCGCGAGAGCGACCGCCTCGTCATCGAATCGGCCCAGCCGCTTCTGGACGTGGAGGAGACCCGGACCCTGCCCGACGGCACCCGCGCGACCTTCCTGACCAACCGGGTGCCGCTACGCGACTCCGCCGGGCGGGTGATCGGGGTCGTCGGGGTGGCGCAGAACGTGACCTCCCGCAAGCGGCTGGAAGACGAGCTGCGGCACGCGCACAAGATGGAAGCGATCGGGCGGCTGGCGGGCGGGGTGGCGCACGACTTCAACAACCTGCTCACCATCGTCACCGGCAGCATCCACCTGATCCGCGGGCTGCCCGCCGGGGACCCGATGATCGGCGGCTACGTGGACGAGATCCAGGCGGCCGTCGACCGGGCCACGGCGCTCACCCGCCAGTTGCTCGCGTTCAGCCGCAAGCAGCCGTCGCGCCCCGAGGTGCTGGACCTGAACGAGGTGGTGTCCGAGCTCGGCGGGCTGCTCGCCCGGCTCATCGGGAACCGGATCACGGTCCGCACCGAGCTGGCGCCCGAGCCGGTGCGGGTGCGGGCCGACCGCGGGCACCTCGAACAGGTGCTCATGAACCTCGCGGTGAACGCCCGCGACGCCATGCCCGACGGCGGGACCCTGTGCATCACCACCGGGATGACGGGGCCGTTCGCGAAGCTCGCGGTCGCCGACACCGGGTGCGGGATGCCGGAGCACGTGAAGGCGAAGATCTTCGAGCCGTTCTTCACCACCAAGGAGATGGGCAAAGGTACCGGCTTGGGCCTCGCCACGGTCCACGGGATCGTGGAGCAGGCGGGCGGCGGGATCGAGGTGCTCACCGCGCCGGGGGCCGGGACGACGTTCCACATCCGGCTCCCGGCGGTAACGGCGCCCACGCCCCCGCCGGTGACCACGCCGGGAGCCGCGCCGGTCTCCGTGCGGGCCGGGCGCACCGTGCTGCTCGTGGAGGACGAGGAGCGGGTGCGCAAGACGGTGCGCTCCGCCCTCGAGGGCTGGGGCTACGCGGTGACGGAGGCGGACCGGGCGGAAACGGCCCTGGCCCTGCTGGCGACGCGGCGCGACATCGACCTGCTGGTGACCGATCTGGTGATGCCCGGCATGGACGGCCGCGAGCTGGCCGCCCGGGTGCGCGGCGAGTGGCCCGGGGTCGCGGTGGTGTTCATGTCCGGGTTCGTCCCGGACCTGCGCCGGGCCGACGGGTTCGCGGACGGCGTGTTCCTGCCGAAGCCGTTCACCCCGCTCGATCTGATCCGGTGCACCGAACGGGCCCTGCGCCAGCGCACCGGTGACGCGGGCGCCCGCGCGCGGCTCGCCCCCACCGCCGGGGGGTCGGAACTATGAGCCGGCGCGTCCTCGTCGTCACCGACGACCCGGCGGTGCGGCGCGCGCTGCGGGACACGTTCGCGCCACTGGTCGCCGAGTGGGAGGCGACGTTCGCGAGCGGCGCGGAGGCCGTCAAGCACCTGCTCGGGGCTCGGCCCGATGCGCTCGTGCTGGACGCGCACCTGGCCGACAACCGGGCCGCCGAACTGCTCACCGAGGGCCGCCGGCGGAACCCGTCGATGGCGCGGGTGGTGCTGGCCGCGCCGGGGCGAACGGAGGTCATCGGGCTGGTGACCCTGGCGCACCGGGTGCTCTCCCGGCAGTGCCTGCCGGACGAACTGGTCGGCGCGATCCAGCGGGCGCACTCGCTGCGCGAGCTGCTGAACAGCCCGTCGCTGGCGGCCCTCGTGGGGCGGCTCACCACGGTCCCGGCGCTGTCGGCGGTGTACACCCGGATCTCCGAAGAGCTGGCGTTCCCCGATTTCTCGCTGGCCACGGTGGGCGGGTTGGTGGCGCAGGACCTGGGCATCTCCGCGAAACTGCTCCAGATGGCCAACTCGGCTCTCGTCGGGCTCCGGCGGCCGGCCTCGACCCCGTCGCAGGCGGTGCGCATCCTCGGCGCCGACCTGACCCGCACGCTGGTGCTCGCGGTGGACCTGTTCTCGCACTACAACCCGTACGCGCTGCGCCCGTTTTCGATCGAAGCGCTGTGGGAGCACAGCCAGGCGGTGGCCGAACTGGGAGCCGCCATCGCGGCCGCCGAGCGGGCGGAGGAGCGGGTGGTTCGCGAGTCCGCACTCGCCGGGCTGTTCCTCGATATCGGCCGGCTCACGCTCGCGAGCCAGCTCACCGGGCCGTACAAGGAGATCCTCGCGCTCATGCGCCACCAGCACTTGGGCGTGGTGGCCGCCGAGACACAGGTGCTCGGAACGTCGCACGCAGAAGTGGGCGCGTACCTGCTCGGGCTGTGGGGCCTGCCCGACGGTCTGGTGGAGGCGGTCGCGTGGCACCACCAGCCGTCCGGGTGCCCGGGAACCGGGTTCACACCGCTTACTGCGGTGCACGCGGCCGACGCGATCCTGCTCGAGGACGAGGGGGCCGAACCCGACTGGGCGTACCTGGGGCGGCTGGGACTGCGAGACCGCTATCTGGAGTGGAAGCGGCTGGCGCGGCAACGCACGCAGGTGCAAGCATCGTAGCAGCGGTCACGGACGAGCGCTCGCCCACGCCGCTGCTCCAGGCCGGAGCAGCGCCCGGAAGGCGCCCGACCGAACGCCTCGACGAGTTCGCACGGGCGCAGCCGTTCTGGAGTGCGGAGCTGGTGTTCGGTTCCGCCCCACTCTCCACCGCAGCCGGGCTCAACCGGCCAGCCGTTCGCGCAGCCCGAGCAGCCGTTCGCCCGCCGTGTGGAGCGTCTCGTCGCGCTTGGCGAACATGAACCGGACCAACTTCCGTCCCAGTTCCTTCGGGTCGTGGAAGCTGCTCCCCGGCACACCGGCCACACCAACTGTTTCGATCATCCGCCGGACGAACGACGTGTCGTCGAGGGCGCTCAGCCCGGAGAAATCGGCCATGACGTAGTACGCCCCGTCGGGCGGCTGCACCCCGAACCCGGCGCGCTCCAGGTACGGCAGGAACAGGTCGCGGCGGTGCCGGTAGTGCTCCCGCAGCCCATCGAAGTACGACGGCGGCAGCCCCAGCGCCGCCGCCCCGGCCACCTGGAGCGGGTGCGGCGCGCCGACCGTCAGGAAGTCGTGGGCCTTGCGAATCCCGGCCGTGATCGCAGCCGGCGCGACGCAGTAACCCAACCGCCACCCGGTGGCGCTGAACGTCTTCGACAGCCCGCTGATCGTGACCGTGCGGTCCGCCATGCCGGGCAGCGCGGCGATGCTGACGTGCGGCCGGTCGGTGAAGTTGACGTACTCGTAGATCTCGTCGGAGATGGCGACCGCGTCGAACTCCCGGCACAGGCCCGCGATCGCCTCGAGTTCCGCGCGGGTGAACACCTTACCCGTGGGGTTGTTCGGGGTGTTGATGATAACGGCCTTGGTCTTCGATGAGAACGCGGCCCGCAGTTCGTCCGGGTCGAAGCTCCAAGTGTCACTCGCGGCCTGTCGCCCGGAAGCCCGGGCGTCACAACCGCTCCACGCCGGGGTGCGAAGCGTCACCCACTTCGGAGTGGCCCCGGTGAGCTTCGCGTCCGGGCCGTAGTTCTCGTAGAACGGCTGGAAGATCACCACCTCGTCGCCCGGGTCAACCAGGGCCAGCATGGTTGCCATCATGCACTCGGTCGCGCCGCAGCACACCGTAACGTGCTCGTCGGGGTCGACCCACGGGAGCCCGTTGAAGGACCGCATCTTGGTCGCAATCGCCTGCCGGAGCGGCGCGATCCCCCACGTCACGGCGTACTGGTTGAACCCGTCGCGGATGGCCCGGCAGGCCGCCTCCTTCACCTCTTCCGGTGGGTCGAAGTCGGGCATCCCCTGGCCCAAGTTGATCGCCCCGTACCGCTGCGCGATCCGGCTCGTCTCGCGGATCACGGACTCGGAGAAGTGCTGAACGCGACTCGCGAGCATATCAACCTTCATTGCGTGGTAATGACATCCACAACCCGGCGCCCGGTCTGACAGATATCGGCGTTCGGTCCCACGTGTGCAGATAGAGTGTGGCGCAATCACGCGGACGATCGGCATCCCCGCAGCGGCGCGAGTTATCAGTGCGACTTCACCGCGTGGGCCGGCAAAGATCACTTTAGTAATTCTTCTGGAGATCGATCAGAATCGGTTGATGCCATGCGCGCCCACAAGAACCGACGCACCAAAAGATGCTCTCCGCCAACTCGTGGACTATCACCGGCCCGGAACTGGTCTCCGGTATACTCTGGGCCGCGGCCGAAATGGGCGGTGTGGCTTGGCGGCACGCGGGCGGGTAACGATCCGCTCCTCAACAAAGCCTCACCGAGCTCGGGGGCAAAACGCGAACCCGTACCAGCGCGCAACCGTCAGTTTTGGTATGCTGAGCGGAACACCCGCCCCCGGCAACCCTATGCGCCCGTTCCACGATTGGCTCAACCGGTTACTCGAAGCCGGCGAATCGGTGCAAGAAGCCCCGCCGCTGCTGTCGTCCGTTGAACGTCCGGCGGTCGCAGCGCGGTTGCATGCCGCATTTGAATTGCATGCCCTGGATGTCGCCGGCCCTCCCCTTGAGTTCGACGCCGAAGCCGCGACCGACGCAGCCGTGATACTTGCGACGGCGTGCTGGCTCCACGCGAGCGCCAACGGGGGCGATTGCGTTCTCCGGCTTGACGCCGTGCCGTCCGCATCGGCGCACCTCTCGGCAGACGTGGCGCTACGGCTCCTGCCGAGCGTTTACCGCCGGGCGCGCATGAGGGCGGCCGACGGGCCGCTGACCGTTGCGCTCGACCGACTGCTCCGCGCGTGGCCGCTTTCGGGCGTCCTGGCGGACATGGACGGTGCGCCGACCACGGTGCCGGACTTCCGGCACGCCGGGCTCCAGATGCTATACGCGGAGCGGCTCGCGAGCACCCGCCGGGCCGGTTGGGTCCCGCACGGCGGCCCGGCGCGGGAATGGGCCGAACGGGTGTTCGCCGAGCGCGGGTTCGACCTGCCAGAGCCGTTGAGGGAGGACGCCCGTGTCTGACGCGCCAGCCGACAGCCTTCGCCGCCACGCGACCGACCGCCTCAAGGCCCGGTTCGTCGGCCGTGACGAGGTGGTGGACCTGATCGCCATTGCCGCCGTCGCGGGCGAACACCTGTTCCTGTTCGGGCCGCCGGGCACGGCCAAGTCGCTGCTCGTGCGCGAGTTCGCCGGGGCCGTGCGCTGCCGCTACTTCGAGTACCTGCTCACCCGCTTCTCCGAGCCGACCGAACTGTTCGGCCCGGTGGACATCGCGCGGCTGCGCGAGGGCGTGGTCGCGACCGTCACCACGGGCATGCTGCCGGAAGCGGAGTTCGCGTTCCTCGACGAACTCTTCAACGCCAACAGCGCCATCCTGAACAACCTCCTGACCGTTCTGAACGAGCGCGTCTACCGGCGCGGGGCCGAGACGCACCGGCTCCCGCTCATCAGCGCGTTCGCGGCGTCCAACCGGCTGCCGGAAGACGACGCGCTCCAGGCGCTGTTCGACCGGTTTCTGCTCCGCTTCAAGGTGGACGTGCTCCCGCGCCCGCAACTCCCGGCGCTGCTCGCAGCCGGGTGGGCGATCGAGCGCAACGCGAAGCCCGCCGGTACGGGCGACGACGACGAGGCGGTCACCGCCGCCGACCTCCGCGCGATGGCACAGCGCGCGAAGGAGGTTGACGTAACCGGCGTGCTCGGCACATACGCCGAAGCGGTGGAAAAGGTGCGTGACCTGGGCGTCGCCCTCACCGACCGGCGCGCGGTCAAGGTGCTGAAGCTGATCGCGGCGTCGGCGGTAATGTGCGGGCGGGCGGTCGCCAACGCTTCAGACTTGTGGGTGCTCCGGTACGTGTGGGACCGGACGGAGCAGATCGGTCCGCTCGGGTCTCTGGTGTCGGGCCTGATCGACCGCGCGGGCGCGGCGCCCGACCCGCACCCGCGCGCCCGACCGCCGGAGGTCGTAGACGCGGACGCATTGGCCGGAGAGTTGGCCGACGCCGAGCGGTCGCTCGCGGACCGACCCAGGTTGGTCGACCTCGCCCGACTCCGCGAGCGCGTCCAGGCTGCGGCCGACCGGGCCGCCTGGGTGACCGACGCGGCGTCGCGCCGGCACCTGCTGACGCGAGCCGGGGACATCCTGGAGCAACTCGGATGAAACCGAACGCGCCGGACCCGTGGCGCGAGGTCTCGGCGGCGCGGGTGCCGCTCGACGGCCTCGCCGCGCTCGCCCCGGTGCGCCACCGCGGGGACGTGCGCGTGCTGACCGCGGACGGGTGCGCGTGGGTGCGCTGGCCGGCCGGGGAAGCCGCCGTCGCGCGGTCGCTGGTGCCGGTCCCGGGCGTCGCTTTTTTCACGCACCGCGGCGGAACGTGGTTCCCCCTCGGCCGCTCGGTTCCGGCCGGTGACGCGCCACCAGACGGCGAAGGCGTTTCCGTCTCAGCGGTTCTCGTACCGGCACGCTTCACACCCGTCCCGCCGGGAGCGGCAGAGTGGGCACCGGTCCCGCTCACGGTCGTTCGCGGGGGGCCGGTGCAGGCGCCAACCGCGCTCGCCTGCCCGGCCGGCGCGCTGGCGCGGTGGGCCGATGTGGCGACGACAGCCGAACTCGCGGCGGTGCGGGCCGCCCGTTGCGGCGGTCGCGCCTTGCTGCTCGGGTCCCGGCTCCCACCGCTCCCCGGCGCGACCCGTTACTGGGGCACGGACGTGTTCGTCCCGCTCGGCTTCCGTCCCGATCCGGAGCTGCCGGAAGGCGCGCTCCGCGAGGCCGCGGGCGCGTCGCACGACGAGTTCTTGCTGCTCGACGAAACCGGCGCGGAGCTGATCCCGCGCAGCGCGTTCGAGCCGCTGACGCGCGCCGGCGCGCGTCTGGGGGCACGAATCGCATGAACGGCCTCGCCCGTGCCGACTCGTACCTGACCGTCCCGCCCCGCTACGGCGCCGACCTTGGCGGGTTGTGGTGGTCGTCGAACCGCGACGCCGTCGAGCGCCGCGACGGCACCACGCTCGCGGGCGCGGACGAACTCCGTGCCGTACTGGACGGCGTGTTCGCCGCCCCCCCGGCCCCGCCGTTCATGTTCGTATTAAACCTGCTTCACCTAATGAAAACCGGACCGTCGGGGTTCGAGACGCTGCACGCGGCGTTCGTGGGCACGCGCGGCGCCGTTTCCCGCGCGCGAAACGTCGGCCTGCTGGTCGCGGAACTTTGCAACGGCCTCCCGACCGATGGCGAACCGGTAACAGCAGCGGATCTTTCGACCGCGCTGCGGACCTTCCGGCTTTACGGCGAGCAACCCCGCCCCGGGCCGGCAGCGGAGCCGCCGCTCACCCGCACCGAGTTCGAGAGCCACGTCTCCCGCCGGCTCCGCTCCTTCACCGGTTCGGACCTCGCCCACTGGCTCACGCACGGCTGCCGACCGAGTACCGCGGGCGGGCCGTTGGCGAAAGAGGTCGAACCGCTGCCGGTGCGGGTCGCGAAGCTGCTGGCCCTCGCCCGGCGGCGGGAGCGACTCGCCGGCAGCGCCGCGCTCGCGCCCTCCCTGGACGCCGCGCTCGCGCTCCCGCCGCGCGGTCGGCCGCCCGAGGCGCTGCCCGTCGGCGGCTACTGTGACGTGACCACCCGCGGCGAGCCGGAGCGACTGCTCCCCGGGCAGTTCGCGCTCGACCCCGACGAGTTCGTCCGCCGGTTCGCGGCGCACGAGCTCCTCTATTTCAAGCGCGAGGAGCCGCACGAGGCGCTCCGCCCGGAGCGCGTCATCGTGCTCGACCAGGGGGTGCGCACTTGGGGGCGCGTGCGGCACGCCCTGACCTCGGCCGCCGTTTCGCTCGCGGGCCGGGGCGCCAAGGGCTGCGCGCGCGTCAGCCTTTACCTCACCTCTTCGGCCGCGCGAATCGATCTTGCGGAAGCCGACCTCGAGCGCGTGGCCGATCAGTTGGAAGCCAGCGACCTCACGCCGAACCCGAACGCGGCCCTCGTGCTGGCGCTGCACGAACCGGGCCCCGAGGCCGCCCCGCGCGACGTGATCCTGCTCACGCACGTGCGGAGCGCCCGCGACCCGGCAACTTACGCGGACGGCACGTGCGGGGACGGGGATCGCGTTTTCGCGGTGGCCGTGGACGAATCCGGCGCGGTGGAACTCGGCGAGTGGGCGGGCGGCGCCTTCACTTCGCTGCGGTCGTTCCGCGTCGATCTGGAGGCCGCAGAGGCCGCGAAACCAGAGGAGGCCCGCCCGCATCCGGGCCCAAGGCCGAGCCCAGCGAACCCGGGCGAGTGGACCGGCGATGTGGAGCCGGTGCCGTTCCCGTTCCGCCCCGGGCTTGTGTGCGAGCCTCTCCAAATGGGCTTCGACACCGGCGGTGAGTGCCTTGCCATCGTCGGGTGGAACGGAATGGTCCACGCCCTCGCACTCGACGGCACGCTACCGGAAGTGCTGCCCCGCGCGCACCGCGGCGGCGTGACGCTCCGGCACGTGGACGCGGTCGTGGGCGTGAACGGCGGTGTGGTACTCTGCGGGCGAATGGTACAGGGCGGCGAACCGACCGTCACGGCCGCGGCGGGGCGAACGGTTACGCCCTCCTCACACGAGGTGGCGCCGGCGTCCGGCGCGTCCGAGCCGGATGTCGCGGAGCAGTTCGCCGCCGCGCACTACGACTGGTCTGCGCGGCAGGTTACTCTTCACCTATTGGGGCGGGCCACGGCCGGTGCCACATGGACCGCACAGCCGGACCTGCACTGTGTGGCGGTTCGCACTCCCGAAGGTGCGGGCAACGCGGTTGACCTCGCGACGGGCGGTCTCTTCCCCGATAGCCCCCGGCTTACGGAGGCTCTCGTCAGCCGGGCGCGACTGGCCTGGGCTCGGCGCCAACAGCCCCAGTCGCCGTGCGACGTGTCGACCCAAGTAAGCCAACCGGAACCCGGTTCCGAAGCCGGGGCCGCCCCGTTTTTGCTACGCGTCAACCCGTACGTCTATCACCTCCAGCAAGCACACACGACGTGGCAGGCGATGTGCCCCTTGGACGACGGCAAACCGCTCTTCGACGACCCGGCGTTCCACCGCGCCCAACTCGCCGGCAGCGTGCTCGCGCTGGGCTACACCAGCGCGGGCAAGCGACGGCTGCTTCTGCTGCGTGGCCCCGACGGCACGGTCCTTGGCAACGTCACCTACCCTGTGCGTTCCATTTTCACGCTCTCACCGAACGGGCAACGGCTGGCGCGGCGCGGCACGGATCGATCAGTCACGGTGTCGGACACGTCCGATCCGGCGCGGACCGTGGCCGCCGCCGCACAGGCCGCTCTGCACGACGCCCTGGCAGTCGAAATCGCTTACGGGCCGCTCGATTTGACCATCATCATCGGTTGCTACCGGCACCACTTTCAACTCGACGGCGGGGAACTGATGTACAAGGTTCGTTGGGGGCCGGGTGAGCCCGCGGCAGGCGAACCGGCCGAGAGCGTCTGGCTCCTGCCCGAGGCAGGCGAACCGGCCCGGTTTCCGCCCCACTTGGTCAGGCACAACCGGCAGGCCCGATGGCGGGCCGTTGTGGATCGATTCGGGCAGGTGCTGCTGTACAACGACGGCGGCCGGCTGACGGCGGCGTTCCTCGTCCGACGGGAACGGGCCGCGGCGTGGGCACCCGGCGGGGTGTTCTGGGGCGATGCGCGCCTGATCGGCGGCCCCGCAACGCCGGACGCGGCACGGCGGATCGGTCTGGCGCTCCTCGCGGCACACGGAGACTGACGTGGAAATGCCCGTCCGATTGACCCAGCGCGAAGAGCCCTTGCCCGCCGACGCGTTCCTGCTCCTCGCCGACGGCCCCGCACCGCTGGCCGCCGCGTGCGGCCGGCTCGGCGAAGTGCCCCAAGTGTTCGCGACCCGCGGGGGCTTCCTGCTCGTGCCGCAGGCAACGGGCGCGGCCCTGGTGCCAGGCGCGCTGCGCCTCCGCCGGTTGGCGAGCGACCTGTTCATCCCCTCGGACGCCGACCTCCTACCGACGCTGCTCGCGGACGAGATGGCGGCGCTGACGCGGGACCGCGGTCTGATCGTGCTGCCCGGAGGGCTGACCCTTGCCTTCGACGCCACGGCGCCGCTATCGGTGTCGCGCTGGCTCGCGCCGGCGCGCGTGAGGCGTGCCGAGTGGGTGCCGCTCCCGCGCCGCCCCGCCCGCCCCGCAACCATATCGGTGATCGAGCGCCCCGCGCCGCCGGTGGGTGCGGTTCTGGAAGTGTTGGGGGGCGGCGCCCCCGGTCGCACGAAGCCGCTCCCCGGTCTCGGCGAGAGCGAGGGCGGGGGCGCGAGCACGGCGATTCCCGAAGAAATCCGCCCGCCTTCCGGCTCCGCCGTCCGCCGCGTCGCGGCGGGCGCCGGTCTCGCGGCGGCCGGGGCGCTGGCATGGCTGGGCAAACAACTCGGCGCGGAAGGGCTGGCCCGGCTCGGCGGCGGCCTCGCGCGGCGGGCGCTGGAACTCGTTCCGCGCCTCAGCGAGCGGTTGCTCGGCGAACAGGAAGCGGCGCTGCGCGACGTGCTGCGCGAGTTACAGAACGGCAACGTGGAAAAGGGGCTGCGCCACGCCCCCCCGGCAGTGGCGGACCCCGATCAGCCCGCCCGCGTCGGAACCGACGCCCGGCTTGCCGCGCGCGACCCGCGCTACTCCCTCCGCGACCTGATTGGGGGTAGCGGGGGCACGGCGACGGCGTGGCTCGGCGGGGGTGACGTGTGGGCGCAACTCGCGAATGAGTACCGGCGCTTGGCGGCAGAGGCCGCGGCGCGCGGGGACCACCGGCGGGCGGCCTACCTCTACGGCGTGCTGCTCCGCGACCTGCGCGCGGCCGCGAACGTGCTCCAAGCTGGCGGCCACTACCGCGACGCCGGCCTGCTCTACCGGGACCGGTTGAAAGACCCACAAGCCGCTGCCGCCGCGTTCGAGCAGGGCGGGGACCATGACGAGGCGCTGCGGCTCTACGATCAACTCGGCGAATTCGAGCGGGCGGGGGACCTGCTGCGTAAGCTCGGCGAGGAGGAACGGGCGGTGCGGCACTACGTGCGCGCGGCCGAGAAGTTCAACGCCGAAAGACGGTTCCTCGCGGCGGGCGACCTGCTGCGAAATAAGGCACACTGCCGCGACGGCGCGGTCGCCTGCTACCGCCGAGGTTGGGAGAGCTACGGGGCAGAAGCGATCAGGTGCGCCGAGCGACTGTTCGATGAGGCGGTCGCAGCCGGCGACCAACATGCCTTACGGACACTGTGGGCAGAAGCCGAGCCCGCGCTCGCCGACCGACCACTCGACGCGGGCCGGTTTTTTAACTACGCGCTCCGGACCGCCGAAGAATTCCTCCCGCCGGACGCCCGCGCCGATCTGGCCGACCGCGCGAAACTCGTTTTCGCCGCGCACCTGCGCACGCGCGCGATCATCGATGGGACCGAGTCCCACGTCGCGGCGTTCTTCCCGGCCAACTCCGTCTGGCCCCCGCCGGTCGGCCGTGACGCGGCGTTCGCATCACGAAAGCAGCGCTCCGCCCCGCGGCCAGAGGTGCGCGACCGGCCGACGGGAGATCTTACCCTCATCTCCCCGGGGCCGGTCACCGCGGCGGTGGTCGTTCGCGGCACCTTCGACGTAATCGTGGCGGGGGCGGAGGGCATCGTCTACTGGCGGGTAGCGGAAGGGCGGACCGTACCGGTATGGAACGGCCGTGAGCGGGTGACGGCGTTGTCATCCTCCGCGGGCGCGGAGGTGATCTTTGCCGTCACCCACGGAACTGACGATACGTGGGCATGGAACCTCCGTACCTTTACCCCCAATCACGCCGGCGCGGCGCAGTTGACGGCCAAACACTCCTGGCACTCAGAGGACGCGGGGCCACCGGTCTACTTACAACCGGCGGCCGTGCTCCGCGACGGTGAGCACCGCGTCAAACTTGCGACGCGAACCGAGTACCTCGGCTTCGCCGGCCCCCATCTCCGGCCCGACACGGTTCACCGGCCCCCCGAGCCGGGCGCGACGACGCGCCTGCTCGTTGACACCGCCGACGGGCACTCATGGTCCTGGGCGGGTGAGTTTATCCGGCACTGGGGGCCAAACGCGGAGGCGGCAGATCGGTGGTACGTCGCTTGGGCGCCGCTCGACGTTGTTGACGCGATCACCCCCCACCCGGGGGTGCTGGAAATAACCGCCGTGGCCAGCAACGGCGAAGTCCGCTGGAGGGAATTCGACGCTCGCACCCCGGATCAGTCCACCAGCCGTTCGGCTTTTGACGCGGACCCGAAGGGCTATTCCGCTGCCTGCCTCGTCACACAGCGCACCGTGGCCGCGGTCACGAACGACAACGAGCTTCGCTGGCTTCGCGTTTCCAACAGCAAGCTCGTCGTTTTAGCCGCCCTGACGATCCGTCTACCGGCACGGGTCTTCGCGCTGATCCCGACCCCGGATACCTACGAAGTCGTCGTCCTTCTCGCGGACGGTTACGCCCTTCGGGTGCGTAAACCGTAGCTCGGGAGCTCCCAGTACCAGATTCACAGCAGAACGCACTGTTCACCATCACACCTCATCTCGCTCCATCCGGGCGCGGAACCTGGAACTGAAGGATGCTGGATTGCAGATGAGGAGCGTTACCCGCCGTTTAAGGATGATTACTTCTCACGCTGTCGATTAGATCGCTGTTCAGCCACGATAAGGCGCACAGACCGAACAAAGATGCTGCACAAAACAACACCATTCTGACTGCTGTAATCCTGAGCGTTTTCGGTGTGGTCGGGTTCCGACCTGAACCGCACGATCGAGTCGCATTGCGGGATCGCATTAAATTCGCTATTACCCCCGGTCGGCGTGGGCGCTCGGTTCGGTGCGGTCGCTTCAGTCGGCGCACGGAACGGCCGATAAGAGGTGAACCGTTCCGGCGCGCCGGGCGGCGGGAGAGGTGGCGGGATGGCAATGCTCCTCAGCGTGGCGCTCTTCGTCGGCTGGACGGCCGTGGGCCTTGTCGCGCTGAACGCCGGGCGGTTCCGCGGGCCGGTTCGCAAGCTGCTGATCGCCCCGACGGTCGGGTTCGCGTTGTTCGGCATCGGGGCGCTGATCGGTGTGCGCACAGGAGTTCCGGTCGGCCGGTCCGGTGCGGCTCTCGGCTGCGCGGCGCTGGCGCTCGCGCTCGTGGGGCTGGTCCGAAGCGGCGTCACCCGGGCGCGGGTGGCGGCGCACGCGAAGCGGTTCGCGCCGTTCGCGGCGGTCATCGCGGCCACGTTCTTGCTGACCGGCTGGCCGCTGCTCCGGTACGGGTTCGACTGGGTGGCCAACGGCAACGACGACATGGCCAACTACTGTCTCGGGGCCACCGGGTTCCGCGACCACGGGTTCTTGCACGTGCCGACACCGGAAGAGTTGACCGGCGGTCAGGACGGCACCCAGGCCGCGTGGTTCATTTACTTCGATCCCGAGACGCTGACTCAGAACCGGTGCGGGTCCGAGTTGACCCTCGCGCTGGTGTCGGTGTGGACCGGGCTCACCCCGCAACAGGCGTTCATGCCCGTCATCCTGGCGCTGAACGCGGCGCTGGTCGCGGCCACCGCGGCACTGGTGCTGCTCGGCATCCGGCGCCGGTCGGCGGCGCTGGCGGCGGCGGCGCTGCTGGCGGTGTCGTCGCAAACCGGCTACGGGGTGGTGCAGCAGCTCATCGGTCAGTCCGGCGGGCTGGCGCTGCTGTGCGTGTCGGTGGCGCTGGTGTCGAGCCCGTTCCGCAAGCTCACCCGCGGGCTGATCGCGCGCCGCGCGGCCGTGTGCGGGGTGGTGTTCGGCGGGCTGATCGTGTTTTACCCGGAGGTCGTGCCGTTCCTGGTCGGGGCGTGCGTGCTGTTGGGCGTGCGCGACATCGTGCGGCGGCGGCTCGACGTGCGGCACCTGAGCCACGCCGCGGCGGCGATCACGGTGATGGCGGTGTTGCTGCCGGTGTACCTGGTCGGGGCCGCGCGGTTCCTGCTCGGGCAGGCGTCCCACGGGGCTGAGGCCAAGGCGCACACCATCGAGATCTTTCCGTACTTCATGACCCCCCGGGGCGCGTCGCTGGTGGTGGGGTTGTTACCGTCGTACTGGGACGTGCCCGAGCCGCGGCAGAGCGCGTCGATGGCCGCCGGGCTCGTGCTGCTCGCTGGCGCGGCGCTGGTCGCGCTGGCTCAGTTCCGGCGCGGCCGCCCGTTCGCGGCGGTGCTGCTCGTGATGTTCGCGCTCGGGGCCGCGTTGTATACCCAGCAGGCGGCGTTCGGGCTGTTCAAACTGGCCATGTTCGCGCAACCCTTCCTCTGGGCGACCGTGGCGGCGTGGGCGGTGACCCGGCGGCGGCGCTGGGCGCTGCTCGGAGCAGCGGCGGTGCTCGCGGTGGTCGGGGGGCTGAACGCGGACACGCAGTACGGCTACGTCCGACAGAGCACCGGGCACGACCCGCGCGTGGACCTGCCGGCGGTGACCCAGCAGCGGCTGCTCTCACGGTTCCACGCGGAAGCCGGGCCGCGGCTCGCGTCCGGTGAAGCCGCACGGGTGCTGGTCGCGTCCGAGAACAACGTGCTCGTCAAGCTGCTGGCCGCCGAACTGCGGCAGGTGCCGAACACGCAACTGGCGATGGCCCCGTTCCACCGGCTGCTGGCTCCGGAAGAGGCCGCGCGCTGGAACGCGCGGCCGGCTCACGACCGGGCCGGGCTGCGGGCCCAGGACGCCATGTCGTTCGACCCGGGCTTACCGTGGGTCCGCGACCCCGACACCGGGCGCCCGCTGCACCAGCTCCTCGGCGCCCCGGCCGACTGGACCCACGACTCCCCGGAGCGCGTGCTGGTGGTCGCGGGGGTGGGTCAGTTGTCGGTGCTGAACCGCCAGCGGTACCCGGAGAGCGGCCCGGCTCTCCTTTGCGCGCCGCTGAGCGAGGTCCGCAACTTCGCGGTCTTCCGGGACGCCACAAACGCGCGCCAGAACTTCCTCGGGATGAGCACCGTGGACCGGGTCGCGCTGTTCCTGTTGGAAGCCGACCCGGAGTTCGGTCGTCGGTCGATGGCCGGGGTGGGCCGACACCTCGTCGTCGATGTGCTGAACCCGTCGCCGCGGGTGCGGGTGCTGGTGGACCTCACCACGGCCTACCGGGCGCACCCGGAGCGCGGGGTGCCGCCGGTGGAGGTGGTCGGCGACCGCCGGGTGCCGGTCGGCGCGGTCGGGGTGGGCGCGATGCGGCTGGTCTCGCCGCCGCTGAGCCCGCAGGCGGTCGGAAACGCACACGCCCTTGTGCTCGACTTTAACACGGAGCCGGTGCGCAGCCCGAACCGGCTCCACGGATTCGAGGCGCTGTGGGGGCGCGAGTTGCCCCGCGACCGCCGGCCGCTGACGGCCAGCGCGCGGAACGTGTCGGTGGTGGGCGAGGAGGAGTACGCTGCGTTCCGCCCGCCGGCAGCGGTGTCGCGGTTCCCCGAGGATTTGGCGCACGAGCACCTCGAGTTTTCGGGGGTGTACGAGAGCGGGTGGGCCGGGAAAGTGTTCAAGTTCCGGCTCACGCAACCCGAACCAGAACATGAAGCGGTGCTGCGGGGGGACATCCCCCAGACGGCCGGCGCGGCCGAATTCCGCACCGAGGTGACCGTGCTCGTCGACGGCCGTCCGGTCGAGACGCGCACGCTCGGAACCGGCCCGTTCGAGCTTCGCGCGCCGGGCGGCGCGCACGCCGGCCCGCGGTGGGTCGAGTACCGGTTCTCGCACGACCAGGAGATGCTCCCGCCCGACACCCGCCGGCTCGTCGCGCAGGTCCGCTCCGTCGGGTTCGAGCCGCGGGACGAGCGCCGGTCCCGCCCGCCCGAGCGGCTGGCCGCGTTCCCCGCCGACCTCGGCCACCCGAAGCTGGACCAGACCGGCGTGTTCCTCGACGGCTGGACCGCGGCTACGTGCCGCGCGCGGCTGCACGCCGCCGCCGGCAGCGATCTGGTGCTGCGGGGCCGGGTGCCGGACTTCGCCGGCCCCGGGTTTACCACCGAAATGACGCTGCTGCTCGACGGGCGCGAGGTCGCCCGGCGGGAGCTGACGGCGGGCGACTTCGAGGTGCGGGTGCCCGGCGCCGGCGGGAGCGCGGCCGGCCCCCGCGCGGTCGAGTGCCGGTTCTCGCGCCCGGTCGCGCTCCCGGCCCCGGACGTGCGGACGGCCGGGGTGTTACTGAAATCGCTCGGGTTCGAGGCGGCCCGTTGATCCGCCGATTCCACGGAAGGTTCGTAACGATGAGCGCGCGCCCGAAACTGAGCCTCGTGATCCCGGCGTTCAACGAGGTGGCCACGATCCAGCGCACCCTGCGCGCGATCCGCGAGTACCTGGAGCCGCGCGGGGTCAGCTACGAGCTGATCGTCGCCGCCGACGGCACCGACGGCACCCGCGAGGCCGCCGCGGGGCTGGCGGGCGAGCTGCCGGTGAAGGTGATGGGCGAGCCGCAGCGGCGCGGGAAGGGGCGCGGGGTGCGCGAGGGCGTGCTCGCCTCGGCCGGCGAGACCGTCGGGTTCCTCGACGCCGATTACAAGGTCGCGATCGAGGAGGTGGAGAAGGTGCTGCCCTGGTTCGACCAGGGGTACGACATCGTGATCGGCTCGCGCGGCGCGACCGGGTCCGACGTTCGGGTCGGGCAGCCGTGGTACCGGCGGGTCGGGTCCAAGGGGTTCGCGATGGTGATGCGGCCCCTGGTCGGGCTGTACGGCATCAACGACACCCAGTGCGGGTTCAAGTTCTTCCGCGCCGAGGTGGCCCGCGACCTGTTCCTGCGCCAGCGCATCGACGGCTACATGTTCGACGTGGAGGTCCTCTCGCTCGCGATCCGTTCCGGGTACAAGGTCAAGGAGGTGGGGGTCGCGTGGCAGGACGACGGCGACACCCGGCTGAAACTGGTTTCGGGGAACTGGAAGAACCTCAAGGACCTGTTCCGCATCCGCTTCGGTGCGCGCCGCGCGGCTTGACGGCACCGGCACCGGGGACGCAACTCAAGGAAGAGCCCATGACCGCCAAGTGGCCGAAGACGTTTCCGCCGCTCACGCCCGAGCAGCAGCGGATCAGCGACGACTTCATGAAGCACTGGCACGAGGTGCTGCCGAACAAGTTCGGGCGCATCGACCGGTTCAACCACTCTTACCCGGTGCGGCACGCGCCCGCGGAGTTCCACCGCACGCTCGAGATCGGCGCCGGGATCGGCGAGCACCTGAAGTACGAGCGGCTCACGCCCGAGCAGGAGTCGGCGTACCACGCGCTGGAGCTGCGCGAGAACATGAGCGCCGCGATTCGCGCGCGGTTCCCGCGGGTGCAGACGGTCACCGGCGACTGCCAGGCGCGGCTCCCGCAACCGGACGGGTACTTCGACCGGCTCCTGGCGATCCACGTGCTCGAGCACCTGCCGGACCTGCCGGCGACCGCGCGCGAGATGTACCGGCTGTGCGACAAGCAGCGCGGCACCTTCTCGGTGGTGATCCCGTGCGAGGGCAGCTTGGCGTACACGATGGCCCGCCGCGTGTCGGCGCAGCGCATCTTCGAGAAGCGGTACAAGCAGCCGTACAAGTGGTTCATCGAGCGCGAGCACGTGAACCGCCCGCACGAGATCCTGGACGAGCTGGCGCCGTACTTCACGGTCTCGCACCGCCGGTTCTTCCCGTTCCCGTTCGTCCCCGCGACGTGGTGCAACCTCGTCATCGGGCTCACCCTCAAGCCCCGGCCCCGGGCCCTCAACGAGCAAGACGTTCGCGCCGCCGCCTGACCGCCGAGCGGCGGAGCGGGGTCAGTACGCCACACCCGGGCGGTCGATACACGGAGGTTCTCCACATGCGTTACTTCGTCACCGGCGGGGCCGGGTTCATCGGCAGCAACTTGGTGGACCGGCTGCTCGCGGCCGGGCACCACGTCACCGCGTTCGACAACTTCAGCACCGGGCAGCGGCCGTTCCTCGCGGACGCGCTGAAGAGCGAGCGCTTCGCGCTCGTGGAAGGTGATTTGCTCGACAAGCCGGTGCTGACCCGGGCCGTCGCCGGGCACGACTTCGTGTTCCACCTGGCGGCCAACGCGGACGTCCGGTTCGGCACCAACCACCCGGACCGCGACCTGCAACAGAACACCGTCGCGACGTTCAACGTGCTCGAAGCGATGCGGCTGAACGGGGTGAAGCGCATCGGGTTCTCGTCCACCGGGTCGGTGTACGGCGAAGCGAACGTGTTCCCCACCCCCGAGGACGCCCCGTTCCCGATCCAGACGAGCCTGTACGCGGCCAGCAAGGTCGCAGGCGAGGGGCTCATCTCCGCCTACGCGACCGGGTTCGGGTTCCAGGCGTTCATCTTCCGGTTCGTGTCGATCCTGGGCGAGCGTTACACGCACGGCCACGTGTTCGACTTTTACGCCAAGCTGCTCGCCGACCCGCACCAGATCGAGGTGCTCGGGAACGGGAAGCAGCGCAAGAGCTATTTGTACGTTCAGGACTGCGTCGACGCCATCTTCACGGTCGTAGAGAAGGCGACCGAGCCGGTCAACGTGGTGAACCTGGGCGCCGACGAGTACTGCCAAGTCGACGACTCGCTGGGCTGGATCTGCGACCGGCTGGGGCTGCGGCCCAAGGTGAATCACACCGGCGGCGCGCGCGGCTGGATCGGCGACAGCCCGTTCATCTTCCTCGACACCGCCAAGCTGAAGGCGCTCGGCTGGCGACAGAAGTTGAGCATCCGTGAGGCGGTCGTCCGCACGCTCGATTATCTGCGGGCGAACCCGTGGGTGCTCGAGTCGCGCGCGGCGGCATAGCCGGGGCGGTCCGCCGGCCCGCGCCGCCACTCAACCCGGAACGAACTGAACCCGATCGTCGGTACGGGTCAGAGGCCCGCTCTCCAGAAAGGCAACCATGCGCGTCACCGTGTACGGCCTGTGGCACCTCGGCAGCGTAACGGCCGCGTGCCTCGCTGAGGGCGGGCACGAGGTCGTCGGGCTCGATCCCGACCCGGCGACCGTTACCGGGCTCAAAGCGAACCGGCCGCCGGTGGACGAACCGGGCCTTGCGGCCCTCGTCGCCGAGCAGCAAGAGGCCGGCCGGCTCCGGTTCACGGCCGACGCGGCCGACGCCGTGCCCGACGCGGAAGTCGTGTGGGTGTGCTTCGATACCCCTGTGGACGCGAACGACAACGCGGACGTGCAGTGGGTCCGCGACCGGCTCGACGACATCGCCCCGCACCTCCGGGCCGGGTCACGGGTGCTGATCTCGTCGCAGGTGCCGGTGGGGTTCGGGGCGAAGCTCGCCGCCGACTGGGCGCACCGCGGCGTTCATGTCGCGTGCTCGCCGGAGAACCTGCGCCTGGGGCAGGCCCTCGACTGTTTCCGGAAGCCCGATCGCGTCGTGATCGGGTGCGAGGACGCAGACCGCACCGCGTTCACCGCGTTGCTGAAGCCGTTCGGCGGCGACCGGGTGTGGATGTCGGTGGCGTCCGCCGAGATGACCAAGCACGCGGTCAACGCCTTCCTGGCCACCTCGGTGGCGTTCATAAACGAGCTGGCCCGCATCTGCGAAGTGGTCGGCGCCGACGCCAAGGAGGTCGAGCGCGGGCTGAAGTCCGAGCAGCGGATCGGGCCGAAGGCGTACCTCTCTCCCGGCGCGGCCTTCGCGGGCGGGACGCTGGCCCGCGACATCGGGTTCCTGCTCGAACTGGCTCAACAGCACGACCGCCCGGCGCACCTGTTTAGTGGGGTGCGGGCGAGCAACGAGTGCCAGAAGAACTGGCTCCGCGATCAACTTTCCGGCGTTCCGGCCGGCGCAACGGTGGCCGTCCTGGGTTTGACCTACAAACCCGGGACCGACACGCTGCGGCGGTCCGGTTCTGTGGAGCTGTGCCGCTGGCTCCTCGCGCGAGGGGTGAAGGTGCGGGCGCACGACCCCGCCGTGAAAGGGACCGCCGAAGAACTCGCGGGCGTCGAACTGGCCCCGACACCAGAGGACGCGCTTCGCGGCGCCGACGTTGGCGTGCTGGCGACGCCGTGGCCGGCGTACCGGGCGCTGACCGCGGCGCAGGTGCGTGCCGCCATGAAAAAGCCCAAGGTGATCGACCCGACACACTTCCTCGCCGCGGGCCTCGCGAACGACCCGGGGGTGAGCTACGTCGCCGCGGGCCGCGCGGCTTGACCCCAGGGACAGATATTTCCCCTTGTTCCCGAACCGCCGGGCAAGGTATAGACGCCGCACCTTACGCGGAACTCTCAGGAGAGGTGCGATGGACGCGCGGGCAACCCCGCTGGCCGGCCGCTCGGCGGTTGTGACGGGTGCGAACCAGGGGCTGGGGCGCGCCATCGCCGAACACCTCGTCCGCGCCGGCGCGAGCGTGCTCCTCACCGCACGCGGCGCGGATCTGCTCGCGAAAACGGCTGCCGAACTGCTCCCACTGGCCCCGCTGCCCGGTCAGAAGGTGCTAACCCGTGTTGCGAACGTGGCGAAGGAGGCGGACTGCAACGCCACCGCCGCGCACGCCTTCGCCGAGCTCGACAACCCGTGCGTTCTGGTGAACAACGCCGGAGTGTACGGCCCCTTCGGGCTCATTGAGGAGAACGACTGGGCCGAGTGGGTGAAGGCGATCGAGATCAACCTCTTCGGCACGATCCTCATGTGCCGGGCGTTTCTGCCCCGGATGCGCGAGGCGAAGTACGGGAAGGTCATCAACCTCTCGGGCGGCGGCGCGACGGCACCCCTGCCGCGCATCAGCTCTTACGCGGCGTCGAAAGCGGCCGTGGTGCGGTTCACCGAGACGCTCGCAGAAGAAACGCGCGGTGCCGGGATCGACGTGAACGCCGTGGCCCCCGGCGCGCTCAACACGCGCCTCATGGACGACCTGATCGCCGCCGGGCCTGAGAAAGTGGGCGCGGCGTTCTTTGAGAAGATGACCAAGACCCGCGACTCGGGCGGTACGCCGCTCGACAAGGGGGCCGAGCTGTCGGTGTTCCTCGCGTCCGCGGCTTCGGACGGCATCTCGGGGCGCCTCATCAGCGCGGTGTGGGACGACTGGCAGAACCTGCCGGCGCACTCCGACCAGCTCGCGTCGAGCGACATTTACACGCTGCGCCGCATCACGCCGGACGACCGCGGGGGGTGGAAGAAATGCGCGTAGGCATCGTCGGGTGCGGGCTCATCGGCGGTAAGCGGGCGAAGAGCCTTGCCGCGCTCGGGCACACGGTCGCCGCCGCGGCCGACGTGACCCTCGAACGTGCCCAGGCGCTCGCAAAGGCATACCCGGGATGCGACCCGCTCGGCGGCTGGCACGAACTCGTTACGCGCACCGACCTGGACGCGGTCGTGGTCGCGACGATCAACGATTCGCTCGCGCCGATCACCCTTGCGGCGGTCCAGGCGGGCAAACACGTGCTGGTGGAAAAGCCGGCGGCGCGGTCGGCGGACGAGCTGCGCCCCGTCGAATCGGCGGCGCAACAGGCGGGCGTCACGGTCCGGGTCGGGTTCAACCACCGGTTCCACCCCGCGCTGCTGAAGGCGCGGGAGCTGGTCGACGCCGGGGCGGTCGGGCCGATGATGTTCGTCCGCGGCCGGTACGGGCACGGCGGCCGGGTCGGCTACGACCGCGAGTGGCGCGCGAACCCGGCCCTGGCCGGCGGGGGCGAGTTGCTCGACCAGGGCGTCCACCTGATCGATCTGACCCGATGGTTTCTGGGCGACGTGAGCAGTGTGAGCGGGTTCGCGGGCACGTTCTTCTGGGACATGCCGGTGGAAGACAACGGCTTCCTCTGCACCCACCACACGGGCGGGCCGGTCGGCTGGCTGCACGCCAGTTGCTCGGAGTGGAAGAACCTGTTCTGCCTTGAAATCTACGGCAAGACGGGCAAGCTCCAGATCGACGGGCTCGGCGGCAGCTACGGGCTGGAGCGGCTGGCGTACTACCGCATGTTGCCGCAAATGGGGCCGCCCGAAACGACCATCTGGGAGTACCCTGGCGAGGACGGGTCGTGGAACGCCGAGTTCCGCGCGTTCGAGGCGGCCGTCGCGAAGCGGCCGGGGCTCGGGGCCACGCTCGGGGACGCGGTCGCGGCACTCGATGTGGTCGCGGCGGTGTACGCGCAGTCGGCGGCCGTCGCCCGGCGCGCGGCGTGATCGGTCGGTAGTGCGGCCGGAACCTTCGGTAAAGTTTTACGCTTTTGGTAGCCGATATTTACAATGCCGCGCGACGCGCACGGCCCCCGACCGCACCACACCGCACGGAAGCGGAGTGACCGATGATTATCACACGAAGTCCGCTCCGCATTTCGCTCGGTGGTGGTGGGACCGACCTGCCGTCCTACTACCGCGAGCACACCGGCTTCCTCGTTGCCGCGGCCATCAACCGCCACGTCCACATCGTCATCAACCGGTCCATCCTGCCGGAGATGATCCTCAAGTACTCGCAGACCGAGCGCGTCACCGACGTGGAGCAGATCCAGCACCCGCTGGTCCGCGAGGCGATGAAGCTGGTCGGCATCCCGGCCGAGGGGCTAGAAATTGCGGCGATGGCCGACATCCCGGCGGGCACCGGGCTGGGCTCGTCCGGCAGCTTCTGCACCGCCCTCTTGCGCGGGCTGCACGCGCTGCACAACGGCAACCCGAGCGCCGCGGAGATCGGCGAGCAGGCGTGCCACATCGAGATCGACCAGCTGCACGAGCCGGTCGGCAAGCAGGACCAGTACATTGCGGCCGTGGGCGGGGTGACGTGCTTCCGGTTCCACCCGGACGGGCACGTCGAGTACTGGCCGCTGCGGGCGTCGTCGGACACGCTCCGCAAGCTCGAGCAGAACGTGCTGCTGTTCTTCACCGGGTACACGCGGTCGGCGTCGGAGGTGCTGCGCGAGCAGGACACCAAGACGAAGGCGTCCGACTCGTCGATGATCCAGAACCTGCACTTCATCAAAGACCTGGGGCTCAAGAGCAAGGACGCGCTGGAGGCCGGGGACCTGCGCGGCTTCGCCGAGCTGATGAACGTCCACTGGAACTCGAAGAAGAAACGCAGCGGGAACATGTCCAACTCGCGCATCGACGAGTGGTACGATCTCGGGCTGAAGAACGGCGGGCTGGGCGGCAAGCTGATCGGCGCGGGCGGCGGCGGGTTCCTGATGTTCTACACCGAGAACCCGGACCAATTGACCGAGGCCATGAGCGAGGCGGGCCTCCAGAACGTGCCGTTCCGGTTCGACTTCGAGGGCACGCGCGTGATCAGCGGCGGCGCCCCGTCGCCGGTGCTGCGCCCCGCGATCCGCCGCGCGGCATAATTTGTTTCCCCGCGACGGCGCCCCGCACAGGCACTCCCGCTCCGCGCCGCGAGACCAAGGCACGAAGGCACAGCCGTGAACGACCTCGCTTCGACGCCCGTGCTGATCCTCGCTGGTGGCAAGGCCACGCGCCTCGGCGACATCGCCAAGGCCGTCCCCAAGGCTCTGGTGCCGCTGGCCGGGCGGCCGTTTCTCGATCACCAGTTCGCGGACCTGCACGCGCAGGGCGTTCGCGAAGTGGTCATGTGCATCGGACACTTCGCGGACCAGATCCGGGATTACGTCGGTGACGGGGCACGATTCGGGCTGCGGGTCCGCTACTCCGAAGACGGCGCGAAGCCGCTCGGCACCGGCGGCGCGGTCCGCCGGGCGCTGCCGCTCGTCTCCGACCGGTGCTTCGTCCTGTACGGCGACTCGCTGCTGGACGTGAGCTACGCGGCGGTCCTGGGCGCGTTGCCGCCCGCGGGCTTGGCGGTGATGACAGTGTTCCGCAACGAGAACAGTTACGACACGAGCAACGTGGTCTTCCAAAATGGGCGCCTGTTGCGGTACAGCAAGAGGGACCGCACGCCCGCGATGACCCACATCGATTACGGTCTGTCGCTACTGCGCCGGGTCGCGATCGAGCGGATCCCCGAACACGAGCCGTCCGACCTGGCCGAGTTGTACACGGCCCTCGTGGACCGCGGCGAAATGGTCGGGCTCGAGGTGACCGAGCGGTTCTACGAGATCGGCTCGCCGGCCGGCCTGCGGGAGGCCGAACAGTTCGTGCGCCGGCGGGCGGGGTGAGCCCGTCGCCGCGCCACCCTTGTCGGACCGGCGCCCAAGCCGAATTGCGTTCCGCGGGCGGGCGCCCGCGGTCCTTGGAAACAGCGAACGGAGTCGCAGATGTCGTTCACGCAGCAGTTCCTGGCCGAGGCCGGTGAGATCATCGCCAAGCTGGACATCGCCGCCATCGATCGGACCGTGAAGGCGCTCGCGGACACCCGCGCCCGCGGCGGGCGTCTGTTCATCCTCGGCGTCGGCGGCAGCGCCTCGAACGCGGCGCACGCGGTCAACGACTTCCGCAAGATCGCCGGCATCGAGACCTACTCGCCTACCGACAACGTTTCGGAGTTGACAGCCCGCACGAACGACGAGGGGTGGGAGACGGTGTTCTCCGAGTGGCTCAAGGGGAGCCGGCTCAACAGCAAGGACGCGGTCCTGGTGTTCTCCGTCGGCGGCGGCGACCTGGAGCGGAACGTCAGCCCGAACTTGGTGCGCGCGGTCCAGCACGCCAAGGCGGTCGGCGCGACGGTGTGCGGGATCGTGGGGCGCGACGGCGGGTACACCGCGAAGGTAGCGGACGCGTGCGTAATCGTGCCGACCGTGAACGCGGCGCACGTGACCCCGCACGCCGAGGCGTTCCAGGCGGTCGTGTGGCACCTGTTCGTGACCCACCCGGCGCTCAAGGCCGCGGCCACCAAGTGGGAAACCACGGCCGCGGCCGACGCGGCGACCAAGAAAGCGGCGTAAGCGCCGGTGCCCAGGCACCGGCGCTTACGCGGTGAACGCACTCCGGAAACCGACGATGGCGCAGCGTGTGGTGTTCTTGGACCGCGACGGGGTGCTCAACCGGGCCTTCCCGGAGCGCGGCACCACGCGCCCGCCCATGACGCTCGACGAACTGGAACTCCTGCCGGGTGTGCCCGCGGCCCTCGAACGCCTCCGCGCCGCCGGGTTCGCGCTGGTCGTGGTCACGAACCAACCGGACGTGGCCCGCGGGAAGCAGACCCGTGCGACGGTCGAGGCGATCAACGCCAAGATGTGTGCCGAACTACCGCTGACCGACGTGCTCGCGTGCTACCACGACACCGCGGACCGGTGCGATTGTCGCAAGCCGAAGCCCGGGCTGCTGCTGGCGGCGGCGGCCAAGTGGGAGCTGGACCTGTCCACCGCGTTCCTGATCGGTGACCGGTGGAGCGACGTGGCCGCGGCGCACGCGGCCGGGTGCCGCGGCGTGCTGATCGACACGCCGTTCAGCTCGCCCGAGCGGTGCTCGCCGGACCACACCGCAGTGGACATCACCGCGGCGGTGGACTGGGTTCTCAAAACAGCGGCGGCCGAGGCGCCCCGGCCGCCTGATAGCGGGTACGGGTTCACACCAAAAGGGAGTTTGGGATGAAACTGTTCGTCGACACCGCGGACGTGAAAGAACTGGAGATGTGCCTCGAGCGGGGGTTCCCGTCGGGCGTCACCACCAACCCGCTGCTGGTCGCGCGGTCCGGCTGCACCGACTTCGGCGCGCACATCCGCTCGATGATCGACGCCCTGATCCGGCACGACGCCAAGATCCCGCTGTCGGTCGAGGTGAACACCGCCGACCCGAACAAAATGGCCGACCAGGCCGAGGAGTTCGTCCGCGAGTTCGGCGACTACCCGTACCTGAACATCAAGATCCCGATCGGCTGGAACGAGCTGAAGGTGATCGCGCAACTGGCCAAGCGGAACGTGCCGGTGAACTGCACCTGCTGCATGTCGTACAACCAGGCGATCATGGCCGCCAGCGCGGGGGCCAAGTACGTGAGCCTGTTCTGGGGCCGCATCCGCGACATCGGCTACGACGCCGGCAGCGTGGTCCGCGCCACCCGCGAGTCGCTCGACCGGCGCGGGCTCGACAGCGAGATCATCGTCGGCAGCATCCGCCACATCGCCGACGTGAACGAGGCGATCCAGGCCGGCGGGCACATCCTCACCGTGCCCCCCAAGTTCTTCGCGCAGATGTGCGCCCACCCGAAGACCGACGAGGCCGTGGCCCAGTTCATGACCGAATTCCGCGCGTGGGAACAGGCGGTCCAGGCCAGCCAAATGAAGCGGGCGGCCTGAGGACGGCGCCCCAGCCGCACCACGAATCGGCGGCGCAGATCAATCAAGCGACCGCCGGATGGACTAATCGCCGCGACGTGACCGGTCGGTTTGCGCGCCGCACGACTCCGCAGGCGTCGGGCGCCGGTTCCCTACCCGGCGCGTCCGGGTTGGGAGCCCTGTGGGTACTCGTACCGTAACCGTGTCGCATGCGACCGGGCCGTTCAAGTGTCTGAACAGCTTGAACGCAGAAGCGCCCACGCGGCGCTGCTAAATCCGTTGAAACCACTGGACAGGAAACGGCCTGTCACCACAACCTCCGAACATCTTCGCCCCAGTACGTAACCGGTTCGCGGGGCCGCATCGGCTACGAACCGGTTTTCGGACCAGCCGCCCCAACCGGTTCCGTGGCGAGAATCTCGGCAACCTCGGCGGGCGATTCGGCCGCCCGCAGCCGGTTGCGCGTCTCGGAGTTGCCCGCGGCCCGCGCGACCTGCCCCAACAGCAGCACCTGCAAGTTCGGGCGCTCGGCCGGGGTCACCAGCAGGAACATCAGGTGAACTAGGTCCGACGACCGCGGGTCGAAGACCACCCCTTCCGTGGACCGGCCGAACACCACCAGCGGTTCGGCGAGGTTGGGGCACCGGGCGTGCGGAACCGCGACCCCCAGGCCCAGACTCGTGGGTAATTCGTGCTCGCGTGCGATGGCCAGCGCGGCGATGTCGGCGCCGGGCGGCAACAAGCGGGCCGGAATCCGGGCCGCCATTGCCGTGATCGCCTGCTCGGCCGTTCGCCCCGGCACGGCGAGCAGCCCTGCGTCTGTCACCAGCAGGTCGCGGAGGCTCACCGCCGGGTGCCGCGGGTACTCGTCCTCGATCCGCCCGACGACCTGTTCGAGCAGGTCCTCTACCGTCACGATCCCGACGGGGCTCTCGCCGTCCGTCACCACGCACACCGTGGTCCCCTCGCGCTGGAAGTAAAGCAGCGTCGACTCGACGTCGTCGTCGGGCCGCACCGCGCCCAGCGGCCGGATCAGCGTGGCCCATGCAGCGCCGTCGGCGGTGAGCCCGATCAGGTCCTTCGCCAGCAGGTACCCGACCGGTAGCCCGGTTTCGGGCGCCACCACGGGCCAGCGCGAGAACCGCTGCTCACCGACCTGCCGGCGCACCTCGTCCAGCGTGGCCGCCTTGGACAGCCGCCGGACCCGCGTCCACGGCACCATGATGTTGCGCACCGGCTGCCCGCGCAGGGCCGAAACGTTGTCCAGGATCAGCCGCGTGCGCACGTCCCGCACGGCCTTCTCGATCGAGTCGCGCCCGGCCCCGGCGTCGGCCAGCACGAGCCGGGCCAGCGAGACGGCGGCCTCGGCCTCCTCGAAGATCGCCGCGGTCGCGCCGACCTGTTCGAGGTCGCCCCGCTCGCGCAGGTAGTGGGCGCGGACGAAGATCTTCATCCGGGGGTTGAGGTTCCGCGCCACCGCGACCACCCCCGCCCGGTCCGCCGAGTGCGGCAACGTCAGCACGAGGTGCGACGCCTGCGCGACGCCGGCGCTCTCCAAGATGGCCTCGCGTGCGGCGTCGCCGAACACCGCCGTCTGCCCCTGCCGCCGCAGTTCCGCCACCGTGTCCATGTTCGTGTCGATCACGACCGTGGTCAGCCCCGCGTCCCGCAACAGCCGGTCCACCGTTTTGCCGACCGGCCCGAACCCGACCACCACCGCCCGGCGGTCCCCTCCGGCGGTCCCGCGAGCCACATCGTCGGCGACCGCGGCGTTGGCGCTCCCGACCCGCCGCTCGGCCCGCGCGTTCAACCGCGCCCAGAGTCGCGGGCGGCGCTGGAGCCACCGCTCGACGCTGTCGATACTCCGGAACAGCACCGGGTTGATGGTGATCGAAATGATCGCCGCGCCCACGAGCAGGCTGTGGCCGTCGTCGGTCATCAGCCCGTGCTTGCGAGCCAGGTCGGACAGGATGAATGAGAACTCGCCGATCTGCGCGAGCCCGAGGGCCACGGTCAGAGCCGTCCGGACCGAGTGCCCGAGGGCCGCCACGATGACCAGGGCGATGAGCGGCTTTACCAGCAGGATCACGAACAGCGCCGCGAGCATCATCAGCGGCGCGCGAAGCAGGAGCGCGGGGTCGAACAGCATCCCCACCGATACGAAGAATAGTACCGCGAACGCGTCCCGCAGCGGGAGCGCGTCGGCGGCGGCTTGGTGGCTGACCGGGGACCGCGCCACCATCATTCCGGCCAAGAACGCGCCCAGGGCCATCGACGCCCCGAACAGCGCGTACGCGCCGGCGGCGATCGCAACGGAGAACACCATCACCGTTAGGGTGAACAGTTCACGGGAGCGTAGCCGCGCGACCTGGGTGAGCGCCCACGGGACCAGTCGCGAGCCGGCGACCATCACGACCGCGACGAGTACCGCCAGCTTGAGCAGCGCTAGCCCGATCGCGATCAGCGGACCGGCCCACCCGCCCGCGTCCTGTCCGGCGCCACTTTGACCGCCGAGCACCGGGATCATGACCAACACGATAACCGTCAGCACGTCCTCGACGAGCAGCCAGCCGACGGCGACGTGCCCGGCGGGAGAGTTCAGCGCGTCGGCGTCCATCAGCACCCGCATCAGCACTACCGTGCTCGCCACCGCGAGGGCCATACCGATTACCAGCCCCGTCCTGACATCCACGCCAAGCAGCGTGAACACCGCGACGCTGGCGGCGGTGGCGGCTAGGCTCTGCCCCAGCGCCCCCGGAAGCGCGACGGCCCGGACGGCCAGCAGGTCTTCCAGGTGGAAGTGGAGGCCGACGCCGAACATGAGCAGGATCACCCCGACCTCGGCGAGCTGATGGGCTAGGTTAACGTCACCCTGGAACCCGGGCGTGTGCGGCCCAATCAGCACGCCGGCTAGTAGGTAACCGACGATCGGCGACAGCCGCATCCACTGGGTCAACAGCCCCAGCACCCAGGCGGCCGTAAAAGCGGCGGCGAGGGTCGTGATGAGAGGGAACTCGTGCATGCGTCACCGTTGCAGAATCATGTTGGAGATGTTTGCGGAGCGCAGCGGGAGCCATGCGAGGTTTGACGCACGCCCTCACACGAACCGCTGCCGCACTCAAGACGACAGACAGATCCCGATTCGGAATCCCGTTAAGCAACCATAAGCACGGGGCGAAGAACTCGTGCCGAGCCCGACCGAACGCGGCTACTTGGGCTCAGCCATTGACCTGAGCGACCGCAACACCAACCAACGCCAGAAGATCTACCAGCTCGCGCAACTCGTTCTTCGTTTCGCG